>NZ_FNCU01000011.1:0-212532 GCF_900099855.1 Bradyrhizobium sp. Rc2d
GGGTCAAGGCCGTCAGCCGCCGGAGGCGGTGGCGCGCAAGCGCCAGCCTTGAGGCCGGCCGATCGCCGGGCTACTTCAACACAGTTGCTCCCCGCAAGCGGGGAGAGGTAAGAAGCGCCGTCTCACTTCAAATCAATCTCAAGCCACCTGCCGTGTCCGCGCGCTGACGCTTTGCAGCGGGCGCTTGCTGCCATAGGCCATCAGCGCATCTTCGGACGAGGCGCGGCGAAGCCGGCTCGTCTGGGGCATGTGCTCGGCATTGGCGATCAGCTGGGTGACGAAGCTGGGATCGGGGCGCGGCAGTGGCGCCTTGTGGACCCACTGCAACGTCGGCATAAGCGGCACCAGGCCCGTGCCTGTGCCGTTGTCCGCCGCGTCCGATCGATCAGTACTCAACATCGCAATCACCGTTGATCCGGCCGAGTTGTCGCATTTCGGGACGCTGGCGCCGGTGCGTGTCATGTACTCGCAAGCCCTATGCCGGCCGCGCCTGATTGGTTCCCCGAGGTCGGCAAACGTGGTTTCCAAATTGTTTATCAACTTTGCCTAGGGTCGAGGGCGAATCTGGCTTTATTCTGTGCCGGCTCAGGACTTTCCCACTGTCCCGAAACGAGGCGATTTTGACCCCAGCATTGCCGCAAGCCTCCGACATCCTGGCCGCGCTCGGCCAGGCCGTGTTCGCCTGGGACATCGCCAGCGACGTCATCGTCTGGGGTGAGCAGGTCAGCGCCGTCTTCCCGGGCATTCCTGCCGAGCGGCTCGCCACCGGGGCCGAATTCGCCAAGCTGATCGAGCCGGCGCAATCGCTGCGGACCGCTGCGCTGGCACAGACCTCCGCCGTGCACGGTGCCGACGGCACACCTTACCGGGTCGAGTACGGCGTGCGCATGAGTGCCTCCGATCCCGTGGTCTGGATCGAGGAGACCGGCCGCTGGTTTGCCGGTCCCGACGGCCGCCCCACGCGCGCGATCGGCTCCGTTCGCATCAACAATGAGCGTCATGCCCGCGACGAGGAATTGAGGAAGCTGGCCCGGCTCGATCCCTTGACCGGCGAGCTCAACCGCTCCCATCTGATCGCGTCGCTGGCCGAGGCGATCGAGGAGACGACCCGCTTCCGCTCGACCGCAGCCTTCATGCTGGTCGGCATCGATCATCTCGCCCGCGTCAACGACGCCTTCGGCTTCGACGTCGCTGACGCGGTGATCCTCGACGTCGCCAAGCGCATTCGTGCGCGCTTGCGCGGCGGCGACGTGCTCGGCCGCTTCTCCGGCAACAAGTTCGGCCTGATCCTGAAGAACTGCACCGTCGACGACATGAACGTTGCCGCCGAGCGCTTCCTCGCCGGCATCCGCGACGAGGTAGTGCCAACGAAATCAGGCCCGGTCTCGGTCACCGCGTCGATCGGCGCGGTCAGCGTGCCACGCTATGCCCGCAACACCGATGAGGCGGTCAACCGCGCCCATGAGACGCTGGATGCCGCCAAAAGCCGCCGCGCCGGCTCGTTCGCGACATGGCGCCCGGATGCCGCGCGCGACGCGCAGCGCCGCGTCAATATCCGCGTCACCGACGAGATCGTCACCGCGCTGAACGAGCGCCGCATCAAGCTCGCCTATGAGCCGGTGGTCTCGGCCGCCTCGCGCGAGCGCGCCTTCCACGAGTGCCTGGTGCGGATGGATCAGGGCGATGGCCAGGTGCTGCTCGCACCCGACATCGTGCCGGTCGCCGAACGGCTCGGCCTGATTCGCCTGGTCGATCATCGCGTGCTCGAGCTCGTGGTCGCCGAGCTTGCGGCCGCGCCCGACATCTGCCTCAGCCTCAACATCTCGCCTGATACGACCATGGATCCGGACTGGTGGGCGGGGATCGAATCGCTGATGCTGGCCCATCCCGGCGTCGCCGAGCGGCTGATCGTCGAGATCACCGAAACGGTCGCGATCCAGGACATCGACGACGTCCGCGGCTTTGTCACGCGGCTGAAGAATTTCGGCAGCCGCATTGCCATCGACGATTTCGGCGCCGGCTACACCTCCTTCAGGAACCTGCGCAAGCTCGGCGTGGATATCGTGAAGATCGACGGCGCGTTCGTGCAGAACATCACCCATTCCGCCGACGACCGCGCCTTCGTGCACACCCTGATCGATCTCGCCCGACGCCTCGATATCAAGACGGTCGCCGAATGGGTGCAGGACGAAGAGGCCGCAAGCATGCTGCGCGATTGGGGGTGCGACTACATCCAGGGCCGTTTGATTGGACTGGCGTCTGCCGAGCGCCCGTGGGCGGCTTCAACGGATAGTGCGCTGCCTGCTGCAAGCTGAGAAGCCGTAGGGTGGGCAAAGCGACTTGTCCGCCGTAGCTCGAAGAGCGAAGGCGGAAGCGTGCCCACCATCGTGCTGTATCGTGGAAAGATGGTGGGCACGGCGCAAGCGCGCCTTTGCCCACCCTACGAAATCTCTCACGCCCCTTCGTCCAATGCCACCAGCTCGCGCTTCTTGCGCAGCGCTGGCAACAGCGGCGCGATCAGCAGCACCATGGCGAGTGCAAGGCAGGCCGCCGAGATCGGACGCTGAACGAAGGTCCAGAGATCGCCCTGCGACAGGATCAGCGACTTGCGCAGATTGTTCTCCAGCATCGGGCCGAGCACGAAGGCGAGCACCAGCGGCGCCGGCTCGTAGCCGAGCTTGCGCATGAAATAGCCGATGATCCCGAACGCGATCATGACGTAAACGTCGAACACATTGTTGCTCGAGCAATAGACGCCCAGGATCGTGAACAGGATGATCAGCGGGAACAGGATGTTGTAGGGCAGCTTCAAGAGCTGCACCCACATGCCGATCATCGGCAGATTGAGGATCAGCAGCATGACATTGCCGATATACATGCTGGCGACGATGCCCCAGAACAGGCCGGGATTCTGCGTGATCAGCAGCGGTCCCGGCTGCAGGCCGTGAATGACGAAGGCGCCAAGCAGCAGCGCCATCACCACGTTCGGCGGGATGCCCAAGGTCATCAGCGGAATGAACGCGCCGCCGGCCGCCGCGTTGTTGGCGGATTCGGGGCCCGCGACGCCCTCGATCGCGCCGCGGCCGAACCGCTCCGGCGTTTTCGACAGCCGCTTCTCCAGCGCATAGGACGCGAACGAGGCCACCACGGCACCGCCGCCCGGCAGGATGCCGAGCAGAAAGCCGAGCAGGGTGCCGCGCGCCACCGGGCCGGCGCTCGCCTGCCAGTCGGTCTTGTTGGGCAAGAGCTGCGTTATCTTCGCGTTGATGATGTCGCGCTTGATCGCCTGCTCGGTGTTGAGCAGCACCTCGGCGACGCCGAACAGGCCCATCACGACGGGCACGAGGCCGATGCCGTCGATCAGCTCCATGCGGCCGAAGGTGAGGCGCGGCTGCGCGGTGATGCTGTCGAGGCCGATCAGGCCGAGCACGACGCCGATGCAGGCCATCAGAAGCGCCTTCGGCATCGAGCCCTGCGTGAGGAAGGTGAGCACGACGAGGCCGAGCACCATCAGGCTGAAATACTCGGCCGGGCCGAACGCGATGGCGATGCTGGCAAGCCTCGGCGCCACCAGCATCAGCGCGACCAGCGCAAAGGTGCCGGCAATGAAGGAGCCGAACGCGGAGATGCCGAGCGCGGGGCCGGCGCGGCCCTGCTTCGCCATCTGGTGGCCGTCGATGCAGGTGACGACGGAGGCCGCTTCGCCGGGGATGTTGACCAGGATCGAGGTGGTCGATCCGCCATACATCGAGCCGTAATAGATGCCGGCCATCATGATGATGCCGGATTCCGGCGTGCCCGACAGCGTCACCGGCAGCAGCAGCGACATCGCCGAGATCGGCCCGATGCCCGGCAGCACGCCGACAAGCGTGCCGATGAAGACACCGATGAAGCAATAGAGCAGGTTGATCCCGGTCAGCGCGACGCCGAACCCATGGGCGACATTGGCAAGCGTATCCATGCGATCAGCCGATCCCGAACAGGCCCGAGGGCAGCTGGATCAAAAGCAGCCGCTTGAGCACCCACCACATGCCTGATGGCACCAGCACCGCGATCGGAATCGCCAGCGTCCAGCGCACGGGATCGATCAGGCGCAACAGCAGCAGCATTAACGGGATCGCCGACAACAGGAATCCCAGCGGCTCCAACGCGAATGAGAATGCGGTGAGGCAGGCGATGACGAGGAGCGGCTTGCTCCAGCGCACATTTTCCCAGCGGGAGGCCAGCGTTGGCCCGCCCTCGGTGATGGCCGAGATGATGATGGAGGTTGCGAACACGCAGATCAGGATGCCGGTGTAGAACAGCACGTAACCGGAGCCGGGATCGTTGATGGTGCCGAGCTTGAGCTTCAGCCCCGACCAGATCACGAAGCCCCCGAGCGCGAGCCCGATCAGCCCGCCCCAAAGTTCGGAATTGCTGAGGCGGAGTTTGACGTTGGTTTGGTTGGTCATCGACGCCCTCTCGGCCGTTCCCCGGACGCTGCGCAGCGCGAAGCGGTGCGCTGCAGATCCGGGGTCCATGGATGCGTGGCAAGAGTGGGTCCCGGCTTTGCGGTGCACCGCTGAAGAGGCGCTGCACCGCGTCCGGGACACGGAGGTGGCTCAGTTCTACTTCTTCGCAAGCCCGAGCGTATCGATCACCTTGCGCTCGGACTCCGTGACCTCGACGACGAACTTCTTGTAGTCCTCGGTGTTCTTGTAGTTCGGCACCATGTCGTATTTGGCAAGCGTTGCCACGACGGCGGGGTCCTCGACGGCCTTCTTGAAGGCATCGTGCAGCTTGGCGACGATTTTCGGATCCATCCCCTTGGGGCCGGCGATGCCAAACGGCGAATCATAGACCATGGGATAGCCGAGCTCCTTCAGTGTCGGCACATCAGGGTAATTCGGCGATCGGGCACCGGTCCACACCATCAACAACCGCAGCTTGCCGGCATCGACCAGCGGCCGCCATCCCGTGGAATCAGCCTGCAGCATCGTATGCTGCCCCAGGACCGCGGCGTTGGTTTCCGCGCCGCCCTTAAAGGGGACCTGGGTGAGCTTGATTCCGGACATCGCCGCGATCTGCTCCATGCCGATATGTAGCGAGGTCCCGGTGCCCGGCGTCGCGTAGGTCACCTTGCCCGGGTTCGCTTTGGCGAATTCCACCACGTCCTTCCAGCTCTTGAACTGGGATTCCACGTTGGTGGTGACGCCGAAGGTATAGCCGGTGAGATGGATGATGTAGGTAAAATCCTTCGCCGGATTCCACGACACCTCCTGCATCAGAGGCAGGCGGAAGACGGTGATCGGGATCTGCGAGATGGTGTAGCCGTCCGGCTTCGCGCCCGCGGCCATGGTCGCAGGTCCCACCGTGCCGCCGCCACCGGCCTTGTTGTCGATCACGATGAGCTGACCCAGGACCTTCGAAGCGCTGTCGGCGATCGCGCGCATCGAGATGTCGGTCGAACCGCCGGCCGGCCATGGCACGATCAGCGTGATCGGCTTGGTGGGATAGTCCTGCGCACTGGCGGCAGTGGAGAGCACTGCGCCCATGACCGCATGTATGGCGGCAAAGGCAATCGTCTTCAGCCCGTATCGCGACATCGAAACGCCTCCCTCGCAGCGGCCTCGCTTGGGCCGCCGTCTCTCGTTCTTGTGGGGCGATTGTTTCCGAAATCACGAGAGAAGAAAAGCGCCATTGCGCGTGTGCCAGGCCTGCGCGAGATGGCAATTCCCCCGGAAACCATCCATGCGACAATTGGTCGTTTGGAGGCGTGCCGAGATACGGAATTTGAGTGGGGAAAGCCGCTACGCCACGCGGCGGACTGCGCTCAGCGTCTCGATGGTGCCGCCGACCTCGGCCGCCGGGCACGGCTTGCCGAAATAATAGCCCTGCACGGCGGTGCAGCCGCATTCGCGCACTAAGTCGAGTTGCTCCGCGGTCTCTACACCCTCCGCCGTAGTCTCGACGCCGAGCACGGAGCCGAGGCTGGCGATGGTGCGGACGATGGCAACGCTCTCCGGGCTTTCGCCGAGCGTGCCGACGAACGAGCGGTCGATCTTGATGCGGTCGAACGGAAATTTGCGCAAATAGCTCAGCGAGGAATAGCCGACGCCGAAATCGTCGAGGCTGACCCGTACGCCGAGTGCGCGGAGCTGGTGCAGGATCTCGATCGTCGCCTCGCTGTCGTCGAGCAGCGCCGTCTCGGTGACCTCGAGCTCGAGTCGTTGTGGCGGCAGGCCGGCCTCCGCAAGTGCGCTCGTGACCATCGCCACCAGGCCGCGCGAGCGGAACTGCACCGGCGACAGATTTACCGCGACGGTGACCTCGGGCCAGGAGACGGCGGTCGCACAGGCGGTGCGCAGAACCCATTCGCCGATCGGGACGATCAGCCCGGTCTCTTCCGCGATCGGAATGAATTCGGCCGGCGAAACGAAGCCGCGCGAGGGATGCTTCCAACGCAACAGCGCTTCGAAGCCGGTGAGCTCGGAGCTGTCGAGCCGTACCTGCGGCTGGAACACGAGATGGAATTCACGTGCCTCCAACGCGCCGCGCAGATCCTGCTCCAGCGCGTGCCGGCTGCGCGCCTCCTCTTCCATCTCGGGCTCGAACAGCTGATAGGCGCCGCGTCCCTTGGCCTTGGCCTGGTAGAGGGCGAGGTCGGCGTATTTCATCAGCTCGTCGGCATCGAGCCCGTGATCGGGCGCGATCGCGATGCCGACGGAGACGCCGACATGGATCGACTGGCTTTCCAGCGGCGGCGGATGGCCGATGATCTCGACCAGGCGACGGGCGAGCTTTTCAGCCGCTTGCGGCTGCGGTCCGCGCTGGAGTACGGCAAATTCGTCGCCGCCGAGCCGCGCGACGGTATCATGCTCGCCGACATTCTCCTTCAGTCGCGCCGCAACCCAGCGCAGCAGGCGATCGCCTGCGGCGTGGCCGAGGCGGTCGTTGACGGTCTTGAAATTATCGAGGTCGAAACACAGCACGGCCATCGCGCCGCCGGCGATCGCGACCTGGTTCAGCCCTTCGCCCATCTTCTCGCGGAACAGCGTGCGGTTGGGCAGGTCGGTCAGCGAATCGTGGCGCGCCATGTGCGCGACGCGGGCCTGGGCCTTGTGGCGCTCGGTGACGTCCTCATAGGTGACGACCCAGCCGCCAAGCTCCATCCGCTTGTGATTGAGCTTGATGATGCGGCCGTCGGTCAAATGGCGGTGCAGCGTGTGCTCGCCCTCGCGCAGCCTCTCGACATAGTCGGCATAGAGCCGCGCGCCCGTGGTGTTCGGATGGTTGCCCAGTTCGCAGCTATGCTCCATGATCTCGCGCATCGAGACGCCCGGTTTCACGATCTCGGGCGACAGCCCGTACATCTCGATATAGCGCCGGTTGCAGACGATGATGCGCAGGCTCGAATCGAGCATGCACAGGCCCTGACTCATGTTGTTCAACGCGGCGTCGAAACGTCGATACTGCTCGCTCAGCTCCTCAACCGCGCGTTCGCGTTCGGTGATGTCCTCGTAGGTGGCGACGAAGCCGCCGTCTGGCTGCGCGCAGTAACGCACCGAGATCACGGAGCCATTGGACATGCGCCGTCGCATCGACGAGGAATCGCGGTTCGCGATCCTCGCGCTGGCGGCTTCCAGGAGCTGTTGCGGGCTGTATTCGGAAGCGAACGCGCCGTTCGCCATCGAACGCTCGATCAGCTCGGAAAGATGCGTGCCGGGCCGGGTCTCCTCGGGCGACAGCCGGTAGATCTTGCGGTAGTTCGTATTGCAGACGCGGAGCCGCATGTCGCTGTCGTAGAAGGCGAGTCCGTGCGCCATGTTCTCCAGCGCTGCATCGAGGATGAAGTTCTGCTTCCTCAGCGTCTCCTCGTATTGCAGCCGCTCGGTGACGTCTTCGTGCACCGTCACCCAGCCGCCGTCGGGCAGGAAGCGGGAGACCGCCTGCACCATCCGCCCGTCATAGCGCATCACCAGCAGGGTTTTCGCCTTCCTGGCGCGCACGTCGCCCAGCCTGCTGTCATGGAATTCATCGGCCGACATGCCCGGCAGGTTGCCGCGCGAAAGCCAGTGGTCGATGGCCGCGCTGTGCGTGACGCCCGGCTTCATGATCTCGGGGTCGAGGTTGTAGAGCTTCAGGAAACGTTCGTTGCAGACGACGACGCGGCTGTCGGCATCGTACATGATGAGGCCGTGCGACATGTTTGCGAGCGCGTGCTGGCTGCGCTCCGTCTGCACGCGCAATTCCGCCTCGAGCCGTGCGAGACGAGTGACGTCGTCGCAGATCGTCATCCAGCCGCCGCCGGGAAGAGGCTTCAACTCGAGCGCCATGACGAGGCCGCTTGCAAGCCGCTGTTCGGTGCGGAATGGTTTGCCCGCTGCGATTTGCGCAATCCGCGCCGAATACAGCGCATCAAGCTCGTCCTGGGGGAAGTTTCCGCGTGTCGCGCTGTGGGCAAGCACCTCGCGATAGCTCGTGCCCACCCGCACGATATTGGCCGACATGTCGAACAGCGTGAGATAGCGCTGATTGACCAGCACGATCCGGTTGTCGGCATCGTAGACGCAGACGCCCTGCTCCATGTGGTCGAGCGCAAGCTGGCCGAGCGCGATCAGGGCCGCGGGGGCCTGTTCGCGGTGTGCACCATGCTCGTTGTCGCAGGTCGACGTCATGGGAGTCGCGGATCTCGGCGGGCAATAGACTTAACGCAACGTAATTCAGCTGCCGAGGGTAGCGAAGAGGCCTGGCGATGCGGAGACGCGTGTATCTCGGGGCCGGAGTGCGCCCAACATTGCCCGTCGTCCCGGCGAAGGCCGGGACCCATAACCACAGCGAGAAGCTTGGCGGAGATCGGTAGTGAAGAGGTTTGGTACAAACACCGGCGCCTATCGATAGATCACGCGGTATGGGGCCCGGCCCCCCGTGCGCAATTGCGCACTAGGCCGGGACGACAATAGGGGATAGATTAGCGCTACGGCCCGTACAGCACGAGCTCCGTATCGGTGAGATCGGCAAGCTGTGGCCGATGCGGGCCCTTGAAATATTTGCGGCCGCGGCGCTCTGTGTAGAGGCCGATGAGGCCGGAAAGCGGGCTGTTGCAATCGACGGCCACCGAGATTTTGCCGAACCGCAGCAGCAGCCGGCCGATCCGGCCGGCGCAGGCGACATATTCGGCGATGTTGCGGCAGTAGATCAGTTTCATCGCGGGCGGCGCGATGAAGCCGCGGCGGATGCGCACCGGTTGCAGGATGAAGGGGAACGTTCCCTGCGGCGTGCGGCAGACCAGGCTGAGGCAATTGTAGCGCGCATGACGTGTCAAGAGCTCGGTCTCTGCGTCGGAGAGCCCTTCGATCGCCTTGGCGTGCTGCGAGATCACCTCGATCTGGCTCCAGCGCGGGGCGCGCGCCAGCGCGGGCACCGAGAAGAAGATGCCGCGGCAGTAATCACGAAAGCCCTGCGTCTCGATGATGGGCCAGGTCCACGGCGCCGGGCTGATATTGAGGTAAGTGACGTCCTTGTGCCGCTGCGCAATCTTGGTCAGCAGCGGCGCGTAGTTGCGATAGGCCGGATCGACATACCAGCTCGACAAATTGCACTGGATGGCGGTCTCTTCGCCGTTCTTGCGCGCCGTGTAGATCAGCAGCAGCACGCCGACCGGTGTGCCGTCATCCTCGAGCATGTAGCCGAAGCGCGGATAGCCCTCTGGCACGGTCCGGAAAGCCTGCCGGCGCAGGCCCTGCATCCAATAGTCACGCGAGCGGCCGACGAAGCCGCGCGTCAGCAGGTCCGCGATGGCTTCGACATCGGACTCGGTGATTTCGCGGCATCGGACCTTGGTGTGGATCACGCTCGTCTTGCCCGTGGAAATGATCGGCCTCGTGAATTCCGTTAGCGCCAGCCTTCGCCGTGGGCCTCGGCCGCAACATGCGGCTGCAAGCCCAGGACGTCGCGCACCTTGGCCGGCCAGGCGGCGGTATCAGTGCCGTGGGTGTGGAACATGGCGACCGCGAGCCGGTCCATGCCGAAGGCAACGCAGCCGGTGTGGGCCGGCTCGCCATTGGCGTCCCTAATGTCCCAGGTCGTGCCGAAATGCTCACGGTGATAGTTGAAACTCATGCAGGCGGTCGGCTGCTCTTCCGAGCGCAGCGGGATCAGGAGCTCGAACTTCAGCTGCTGCTGCTTCTGGCTCACCGCCTTCATCTGGCCGACGCGGCCGAAGAAGGGATCGCTGGCATAGTCGACGCGGAAGGTGAGGCCGAGATTGCGGGCGATCGCCTGCGCGCGGACCATCCAGCGCTCGCGGAAGTCGGCGACGTCATCGGGGCTGCCGATGCAGACATATTCGCGCATCCGGAACGATTGCAGCCGGTCGAGATGCTTCGATGGCTCGCGGCGGAAGCAATCGGCGGCGACGTCGAAGCGCAGACCGCCTTTCGGCAATTGGCCGCGGCTTGCCGCGATCGGGTAGACGGGGTAGCAGGCGGCCGGCGACAGCACGAGGTCGGCCGGCGAGAGCGATGAGGTCCAGTCGCCGCCGGCATCGAAGCGGCTCACCGCCGCATTGATCTCGCGTTCGGTGCCGTGCAGGCCACAGACGCAGCCGAGCAGGTTCGGAAAGCTCTTGAGGTAGCCGGACTTCTCCAGCTGAGCCCGGCTCATCACCGGCGGAAAGCGCATCACCTCGGTTCCGGCCTCGCGATGGCCAGTGATCAGCGTGGCGAGCTTCTCGACGATGCCTTCATAGAGCGCGGTGCGAGCGTAGACCCCGTCCGAGCCCATGCGGTGGAACAGCTTGTCGGCGAGATGATCGAGCGGATCGATGATCTGCGGCGCGGTCTCGGGCGAATTGGGGAGGACGGCAATATTCATGGGTCGATGTCCTGCTATCTCAAAATTGTTCTTGTTGGTTCAGTCACGAAGGCTCAATGGCACGCCGCTCATCAGCGTCGATGTCGCGGCGTTGGCGAGAATACGGTCATTGTTGATCATGATCGGCGACGACAGCACGTCGCGCAGGTGACGGCCCATCGTGAATTCGCCGTCGTTGCGGTAGCCGGAAAGACCCGCGGTGCGCATCGCATGCATCACCGTCTCGACCGCGAGCTCGGAAGCCTGCACCTTCAAAAGCGTGATCGAGGACTGGAAGTCGAGCGAGCCGAGCGCGCGCTCGTCATGCTCGGCGCGGTCGAAAGCGTCGATATTGGCTGCTATCAGCGCGCGCAGCTTGGCGAGCGACATCTTGGCGGCGGTGAAATGCGCCGCGGCCGGCGGCATTTGTCCGCCGGAGCTGCGGGCCGCCTTGCGGATGAAGGCCTGCGCGCGGGTCACCGCGGCGGCGGCAATGCCGGCCCAAGCCGACGACCAGCACAAATGCGCGAACGGCGTCATGGTCTGGGCGTGGATCTTGTCGTAGGATTCCGGGAAGACGCGGTCGGCGGGGCAATCGACCTTCAGCTCGAAACCGGTCGAGCAGGTACCGCGCATGCCGAGCGTTTCCCAGCCCAGCGTCCGCTTCAGCGAATAATCGTCCTTGGCGAGCGCCAGCAGCACTTGGTCCGAGGCAGCAGCGTCAGTGGCGCGGCGGGCGATGGTGACGAGGCCGTCGGCCTCGGCGCCGTAGGAGATCACGGTGGCGTCGCGGACCAGCGACACGGTATCGCCGGCGTGATCGACGGCGGCGGCGCTGGCGCGGATGTTGCCGCCGTTCTGGCCTTCGGTGGTGGAGGAGGCGAGCAGCCACTGATCGCGGGCGACCCGGCGCATCATGGTTTCCATCCAGGGGATGCCGTGGCCGTGCCTGACGACGCAGGCGACCTTGGTCTGGTGCATCGCGTAGATCATCGCGGTGGAAGCGCAGGCACGCCCGAGCGTGTAGCAGATGTCGGTGATGTCATAGATCGAAGCGCCGAAGCCACCGAACTCGACCGGGATCATGACGCCGAGCAGCTTTTGCTCGCGCGCGACATCGAAAGCCTTGTGGGGGAAGCGGGCGTCGCGATCGACCCCGTCTGCATCGGCCGCTGCGGCAGCGGCGGTCCGGGCGGCACGCTCGATCAGGGAGGGACCCTGCTCGAGAAAGCTCATCTGCGTTTCGTCGACAGTGAGGACTGCTTCACGCACGTTCATTCTCGTCCGCCTCCGGTTTGCCGTTCGAGATCGCCGCCATCATTCGCGATGCCGCCAGCGATCCTCCGACCATCTTTGCTTGTGAGACGAGGCTACGGATTTAATTCAAATTCGTCGATGAAATAGAGGGTAAACAAATCCCAATTCCGAACGAACAGTTAAGGTCCGGTTGTTTGCATCACCGGAATTTCCATGGTCGCGTTAGTGATCTGGAAGAGGCCTGAATTTTAGTCAATCTGAGTCATCGTTTACTAAGAAAAGCGAAGTAACCCTCGCGCCCATTGCGGGATCGACTGGCCGTGCCCATCGTAGCCGGCAGTCCGGTTCGTATCCGATAGACAGATGGAAATTTGCCGATGCAGGCCTTCGATACCAACATGCGCAATCGCATCATCAAGCTGGTTAAGGGCATCCTCGAACAGAACTCGCTCACGGCGGACATCACGCCACAGGCGAAGCTCGTCGACGTTGGCCTGACTTCGATGGACATGGTCAATCTGATGCTCGGCGTCGAGGCCGAGTTCGACTTCACCATCCCGCAAGCCGAGATCACGCCGGAGAACTTCCAGTCCGTCGAAACGTTGGAGCGCATGGTCGCGACGCAGCTGCAGCCGGCAACGGCGGCTTAGTTAAACGCGCCAATCTCACCCCCAGCGTCGTCCGGGCGCAGGCCGGGACCCATAACCCCAGGGAGTGGTTTGGCGAAGACTCGTCGTTCACTGCAACGACCGTTCGCAACCGATAGATCACGCGGTATGGGTCCCGGCCTTCGCCGGGACGACTTCGAGTGTGAGGCGCACTCCTCACAGTCCCTCCATCCCCTCTCCACCCCCCGTTTCAAATCCGCTGCAAAACTGGCATAGCTTAACCATGTCGCACGTGGCGGACGGGATGGAGCAGACATGACGCAGGCGGTATTGGGCATCATCGGCGGCTCCGGCATCTATGATCTGCCGGGCCTGGAGGGTGCGCGCGAAGAGGTGATCAAGAGCCCCTGGGGAGAGCCGTCCGCGCCCGTGCGGCGCGGCACCATGGCGGGCCTGCCGGTCGTGTTCCTGCCGCGGCACGACAAGGGCCATCGGCTGTCACCCTCCGACATCAACTATCGCGCCAATATCGACGTTCTGAAGCGGGCCGGCGTCACCGACCTGATCTCGCTGTCGGCCTGCGGTTCCTTCAGAGAGGAACTGCCGCCCGGCACCTTCGTTCTCATCGATCAGTTCGTCGATCGCACCCACAAGCGCGAGAGCTCGTTCTTCGGCCGAGGCTGCGTCGCGCATGTGTCGATGGCGCATCCGGTCTCGCCGCGGCTGCGCATTCACCTGGCCGCAGCCGCCGAGGCCGAGGGCATCGCAATCGCGCGGGCCGGTACCTATGTCTGCATGGAAGGGCCGCAATTCTCCACCTATGCGGAAAGCATGACGTACAAGACGCTGGGCCACTCCGTGATCGGCATGACCAACATGCCCGAGGCGAAGCTCGCGCGTGAGGCGGAGCTCTGTTACGCCACCGTCGCGATGGTGACGGATTTCGACTGCTGGCATCCCGACCACGATGCGGTCACCGTGCAGGACATCATCCGCGTGCTGAACTCGAATGCCGACAAGGCGAAAGCGCTGGTGGCGCGGCTGGCGAAGGATTTTCCGCGCGAGCATGAGCCGTGTCCGATCGGTTCGGATCGTGCGCTCGATACCGCGCTGATCACGGCGCCCGAGGCGCGTGATCCCGAGCTTTTGAAGAAGCTCGATGCGGTGGCAGGGCGCATCCTGCGTGGTTGAGACGAAAGGCAGAATGCCATGAAGGTCGACGGCAAGCATTTTCGCAGCATCTGGCGTGAGCGTGACGGCTGGTCGGTCGGCGCGATCGACCAGCGCAGGCTGCCCCACGAGTTCGCCATTGCGAAGCTGACATCATGCGAAGACGCGGCAGTCGCCATCCGCGACATGCTGGTGCGAGGCGCCCCGCTGATCGGCGCCACCGCGGCTTACGGCATGGCGCTGGCGATGCGCGAGGACGCCTCCGACGCCGGCCTGAAGCGTGCCTATGAGACGCTCGTCGTGGCGCGGCCGACCGCGATCAATCTGAAATGGGCGCTGGACGAGATGCGCGCGGCGCTGGCGCCGATCGATCCGGTCGAACGGGCGGAGGCGGCCTACGCGCGTGCCGACGGGATCGTCGAGCAGGACGTCGAGATCAACCGCGGCATCGCCGGCAATGGCCTGAAGCTGATCGAGGCGATTGCGGCGAAGAAGCCCGGCGAGGTGGTCAATGTCCTGACCCATTGCAACGCCGGCTGGCTTGCGACGGTCGACTGGGGCACGGCGACGGCGCCGATCTATCTCGCGCATGAGCGCGGCATCAAGGTCCATGTCTGGGTCGACGAGACCCGTCCGCGCAACCAGGGCGCCTCGCTTACCGCCTGGGAGCTGGGCCATCACGGCGTGCCGCATACGGTGATCCCGGACAATACTGGCGGCCATCTGATGCAGCACAGCATGGTCGATCTCGCCATCGTCGGCACCGACCGCGTCGCCGCCAATGGCGATGTCTGCAACAAGATCGGCACCTATCTGAAGGCGCTCGCCGCGCACGATAATGGCGTGCCGTTCTACGTCGCGCTGCCGTCGCCGACGATCGATTTCGCCGTCCATGACGGCATCCGCGACATCCCAATCGAGCAGCGCAGCGGCGTGGAGGTCACCGACATGACCGGCCGCACCGCGGACGGCCGGCTGGAGACGGTGCGTATCGTGCCGGAGGGTTCGCCCGTCGCGAATTATGCCTTCGACGTGACGCCGGCGCGTCTCGTCACCGGCCTGATCACCGAGCGTGGCGTGCTGAAGCCCGACCGCGCCTCGCTCGCGGCCGCCTTTCCCGAGCGGATCGCCGCCGCGGCGGAATAGTTCTATCCCGTAGGGTGGGCAAAGGCGCATCGCGCCGTGCCCACCATCTTCATTCCGCGCCGCGCGAGCTTGGTGGGCACGCTTTCGCTTTGCCCACCCTACGGCTGCGCTCGCAATGGCGGAGAATGACGCGCTAGCTCAGCTTCAGCCCCGTCGCGACCTCGAGCTCGGCGATGGCCTGGGCTCCGCTCGTCACCTTGATCGTGGTCATGCCCATCTCGCGCGCGGGTTTGAGGTTGACGCCGAGATCGTCGAGATAAACACAATTGTTTGGGTCAACTTTCAGCGTCTCGACCATCAGCCGGTAGATACGCGGATCGGGCTTGCGCATGCCGATCTTGGCGGATTCGATGACGTGATCGAACAGCACCATCACCTCGGCGATGTAGAGGGAACGTCCCGTCATGCTGCCGATGGCGTTGGCCGGCAAATTGTTGGTGATGCAGCCGGTTCTGAATTGCGCCTTGATGCGCTTCAACGCCTCGACCATCTCGGGACGCAGATCGCCCTGGAGCAGCGGCAGCACGTCGCGGCCGCGCACCTCCGCGCCAAGTGCACGTGATTCCTCGGCGAACAAATGATCGAATGCGTCGATATCCACCTCGGCGCGCTCGAACCTGGCCCAGGCATTTTCCAGATGGTTGGAGGCGTTGGTTCGCCGGATGATGTCGATGGGCAGGCCGCGTTCGGTCTCGAACCGGGCGAACGCCTCGAACGGTGAGCTCGTCAACACGCCGCCAAAATCAAAGATCACAGCTTCGATCGTCAAAGTCCCGCCCTCGTCAATTCAGTGCCAAGATGGCTGACAAGACGGCTAGCACGCGCTATCGGCAAGGGCCAGCCTGAAGCAAACTCCGCCCCTGACCGAACCGACAGCCAAGACGTTCCCATGAAAACAATTACGACATTCATCACGGCCGCTCTGCTGCTCGCCACGCCTGCTCACGCCATCGTCGGCGGCGGCACGCCGCAGGCGGACGGTGTCGCGCGCGTCATTGTCACGATCGTCGGCTCGCGCGGCAATTTCTGCACCGGGAGCCTGATCGCACCAAAACTTGTGCTCACCGTCGCTCACTGCGTGCAGCCCGGCGCGGACTACAAGATCGTCGATCGCGGCGCCGACGGCCAGCCGCAATTGCTGAACGTCCGCACCGTCGCGATCCATCCGAACTTCAACATGCAGGCGATGCAGGCGCATCGGGCGACCGCCGACGTGGCACTGTTGCAACTGGAAATTCCACCCAAGGGAAAATCGACGGTGCCAGTCGGTGCACCGAATATTCCGATCCGCGTCGGCAGCCGTTTTACCATCGCCGGCATCGGCGTCACAGTTCGCGGCGATGGCAAGAGCGGCGGCATCACGCGTGTCGCTGCGCTTGTCGCCACCGGCCAGCCCGGGACGCTCCAGATCCGGCTGGTCGATCCCGTAACCAACGGTGTTCGCGACGGAATCGGCGCTTGCACCGGTGATTCCGGCGGTCCTGTGTTCGAGGACAAGCCGAATGGCGCTGTGCTCGTCGGCATCGTCAGCTGGTCGACAGGGCCAAACGGCGCCGACGGTTGCGGCGGGTTGACCGGCGTCACGCCGCTCACGCTCTACCGCGATTGGATCTTGCAGACCGCACGGAGCTGGGGTGCGGCACTGTGATTTGACCGCGACCTGATCTATGTCATCTTGAAGCGGAAGCGCGATGGGCGACACTGCCTGTCGCGGGGGAAACGCGCCGTCCGATCAAGGCCGGCCACAAAAACAAAGCAAGGCAATAAGTAACAATGAATGTCGCTGTTCGCGGTCACACCGCCACCAAGCAAGCTTCCGAACATTTCGACGTACTGATCGTCGGCGCCGGCATCTCCGGCATCGGCAGCGCCTATCATATCGAAAAGCAGCTGCCGGGTACGAGCTACGTCATCCTCGAAACGCAGGCGACGTTCGGCGGCACCTGGAACACGCATCGCTATCCCGGCATCCGCTCGGACAGCGACCTCCACACCTTCGGCTACAGCTTCAAGCCCTGGGTCGGCCCGCCCATCGCGACCGCCGAGGAGATTCTCTCCTACATGAAAGAGGTGATCGACGACAACGATATCGCCCGCAACATCCGCTACAAGCACAAGATCAATTCCGCGAGCTGGTCGAGCGAGCAGAATCTCTGGACAATCGAGGCGACGACCACCGATACGGGCGAGGCAAAGACCTTTACCGCAAACTTCCTCTGGATGTGCCAGGGCTATTACCGCCATTCGGAGGGCTATACGCCGGAATGGAAGGGCATGGACCGCTTCAAGGGTCGCATCGTCCATCCGCAGACCTGGCCGGATGATATCGATCTCGCGGGCAAGAAGGTGGTTGTGATCGGCTCGGGCGCGACCGCGGCGACTCTGGTGCCGAACATCGCGGACAGTTGCGCGCATGTCATCATGCTGCAGCGCTCGCCGACCTATTTCCGCCTCGGCCGCAACGCCATCGAGATCGCGGAAGAGCTGCGCCGGCTGCAGGTCGACGAGGAGTGGATCCACGAGATCGTGCGGCGCAAGATCCTGTTCGAGCAGGATGCGTTCACGAAGCTTTGCGTCTCCAAGCCGGAGCAGGTCAAGAAGGAGCTGATCGGCCAGATCAGCGCGGTCCTCGGTCCCGACTACGACGTCGAGACCCACTTCACGCCAAAATACCGGCCGTGGCGGCAGCGCATCGCCTTCGTGCCGGATGCCGATCTGTTCAAGGGCATTGCGAGCGGCAAAGCCTCCGTCGTGACCGACGAGATCGAGTGCTTCGTCGAGAACGGCGTTCAGCTCAAATCAGGCAAGCTGTTGGAGGCCGATATCATCGTCACCGCGACCGGCTTCAATCTCGCCGCCCTCGGCGACATCGCCTTTGAGATCGACGGCAAGCCGCTCGCCTTCGGCGACACCGTCACCTATCGCGGCATGATGTTCACGGGCGTGCCGAACATGGTCTGGGTGTTCGGCTATTTCCGCGCGAGCTGGACCCTGCGCGTCGATCTCGTCGCCGACTTCGTCTGCCGGCTGCTCGGTCATATGAAGGCCAAGCGCGCCAAGAAGGTCGAAGTGAGCTTGCGCCCCGAAGACCACAACATGCCGATCCTGCCCTGGATCGATCCGGAAAACTTCAACCCCGGCTACATGATGCGCAACATGGACCTGCTGCCCAAGCGCGGCGACAAGCCGGAATGGCAGCACAGCCAGGATTACTGGACCGAGAAGGACGAGATCCCGAAGACGGATCTGGACGATGCGGCGTTTGTGTATGGGTGAAATTTCTTAGCCTGGTGCCACACTTTCCGCAGTCGTCCTGGCGAAAGCCAGGACCCATTACCCCAGGGAGGTGTCGTGGCACGAGCAGGTAACTACGAGCCTTCGTCAAACTTCTCCCTGTGGTTATGGGTCCTGGATCAGTGCTCCGCTTTGCTGCGCTTGTCCAGGACCACACCATTTATTGCGCAAGCGGCGCCTCAACTCACTCGCGCGATACGCTCACGAATTCCGCCGCGTCGCATTGGTCGCAATCGCCGCCGCAGCCGTCCGGTTCTCCACGCCGAGCTTGGCGTAGATCTGCTCCAGATGCTTGTCGACCGTGCGCGGGCTCAGTCCCAAAATCTGCGCGATGTCGCGGTTGGTCTTGCCCTTGCTGAGCCAGGCCAGCACCTCGCCTTCACGGGTGGTGAGGCCGAGCTCGCTGGTGAATTCGGGCGGCGGCGCGGCGCCGGACTCCTTGGACAGCCGCAGCAGGAACTCGTTCGGCGCGGTTTCGCCCATGTAGTAGAACCGGAGTTGCGGATTGTCGGGCAAAGAGGCCACCTGAGATTTCGAGCTGCCCTTGCCCCTGGCCTGATCCAGCCATTGCAGCAGTGATGGCGGCAGGACGAAGTCGTCGGCCTGCGGGCCGTTGTGATCGGACAGCAGCTTTTGCGCCTGCGGCGTTGCCCAGAGCACGTTGCCCTGCCGGTTGACCGCGAACAGGAAGCGCCCGGAGACGTCGAGTGCGGCGCGCGCGCTCTGGGTCAGGCGGGCGTTGCCGAGATGCACGCGGATGCGCGCCAGCATCTCCTCGATCACGATCGGCTTTGTCACGTAATCGACGCCGCCGGCCTCGAGCCCGCGCACGATATGCTCGGTTTCAGCAAGCCCCGTCATGAAGATCACCGGAACATTGGCAAGGCCTGTATCGCGCTTCAGGCGGCGGCAGGTCTCGAATCCGTCCATACCGGGCATCACGGCATCCAACAGCACGATGTCGGGCGTGATCTGGTCGACGATACGCATCGCGGCCGCGCCGTCGAGCGCCACCATCACCGTCATCCCGGCGCCGTCGAGCGCGTCGGTGAGCAGCCGCAGCGTTTCCGGGGAGTCATCGACAACGAGCGCGACATCGCGCTTCCTCGACTCAATGCTCATGCGCATGCAATGCCTTCAATGTGGCCATGTACTGGTCGAGATCGAAGCGGTCGACCAGCAACCGCATTTCCGCGACAAAGTCGGCATGCTCGGGATGCTCGCTGCCGATCTCGTCCAGCTTCAGCTGGATACCCTTGACGTAGCCGATCTGGCCGAGGCCGATCAGCGCCTCGATGTGCCGCACCGGCGGTTTTGATCCGCTCTCGGGCCGCCAGAACGGTGCCGCGACTTCGTCCGAGCCGTATTGCCATTCGATCTTGAGAAGCTGGCGAATCGTCTCCAGCAGCCGCGGGATGTCGATCGGCTTCATCAGATAGCCGTCGTGGAAGGGCTGCGCCAGCGGCGTGCCGTGGGCCTCCAACGCACTCGCCGACACCATCAGGATACGCGCTTGGTGATGGCCGCTCGCACGCAAGGCCTCGGCCACGGCCCAGCCGTCCATGGCCGGCATGGAGATGTCGAGCAGGAACAGATCAGGCCGGCAATGCTGCGCCAGCGCGAGGCACCCCGGGCCGTCGGGGGCACTGAGCAGGATGAAGCCGAGCGGCGTCAGCACCTCGCGCAGGAGGTCGCGATGCACGGGGTCGTCGTCGGTGATGAGGATGGTCTTGCGCGCGCCGCGATAGCCCGAGACCGGCGCCTCTACCGGCGCGATACGCTGAGGATTGGTCACCTCCGACAGCAGGATCTTGACCTTGAACGTGCTGCCGGCGCCGACCGTGCTCATGACCTTGATGTCGCCGCCCATGACGCCGGCGAGCAGCCGGCTGATGGTGAGGCCTAGTCCAGTTCCGGTCTGTGGCTGCGAGACACCGAGCGCACCGCGCTCGAAGGGCGCGAAGATGCGCTCGAGATCGTCGCTTCGGATGCCGGGACCGGTATCGATCACCTCGAACTCGGCGACGGGGCTGCGATAGTGCACCACGAACTGCACGCTGCCGACCTGGGTGAACTTGATCGCATTGGAGAGCAAATTGATCAGCACCTGGCGCAGCCGCTTCTCGTCGGCATAGACGACGAGCGGCAGCGAGGCGGGCCTCCTGAACACGAAGTCGATACTCTTGGCGGCGGCTTGAAGGCGGAACATGCCGACGAGCTGGTCGAGAAATTCGCTGAGGCGCACCTCGTCGCGTGACAAATACAGCCGCCCCGCCTCGATCTTGGAGATATCCAGGATGCCGTCGATCAGGCCGGAGAGGTGATCGGCACTGCGGCGGACGACACGGACCTGGTCGCGCGGCTTGGTCGCGAGCGTTGCGTCCTGCTCCAGGAGCTGGGCGTAACCGCTGATGGCGTTCAGCGGCGAGCGCAATTCGTGGCTCAGGCCGACGACATAGCGGCTCTTGGCGAGGTTGGCGGATTCGGCGACTTCCTTGGCGCGCTGGAGCTCGGCATCGGTGCGCTTGTGCGCGTCGATCTCCTGGATCAGCAGCGCGGTCTGCCGTTTGGTTTCAGCTTCCGCGGCCCGGCGGCTCTGCTGTGCCAGCACGAACAGCCAGGCCACGACGCCGATGATGATGCTAAGCGAGAAGAACACCTTCCAGAGCACGTTGGAAACGAGCATGTTCTCGCCATATACGGTCGCCGAGGTCTGGAGATAGATCAGCCCCAGCACCAGCGCGACCAGACCCGCGGAGACCACGAACACGCCGATATAATGCCCGAACTGCGAATTGATGCGCCGATAGATCGGCTGCGGCAAGATCCTGCTCAGCGCGTCGGAGAACTGCACCTGAGCGCGCGCGTGCGGCTTGCAGAGATCGTGGCAGCGGGCATCGAGCGAGCAGCATAGCGAGCAGATCGGGCCGGCATAGGCCGGACAGGAGGTGGTGTCTTCCGGCTCGAAACTGTGCTCGCAGATACAGCACTGGATCGCCTCGATATTGGCCCAGCTCTTTTTGGGCTTGCGCGCGATGTAGTATTTTCCGTCGGTAAGCCAGGCGATGACAGGCGCGGTGACGAAGGCGACGGCCAATGCGACGAACGCCGCGAGCGCCTTCATGACAGGGCCGAACAGGCCATAGAATGCCGCGATCGAGACGATGGTCGCGATCGTCATGGCGCCGACGCCGACCGGGTTGATGTCGTAGAGATGGGCGCGCTTGAACTCCATCTGCGGCGGGCGCAGGCCGAGCGGCTTGTTGACGACGAGATCAGCGACCAGCGCGCCGACCCAGGCGATCGCAACGTTCGAGTAGAGCGCCAGCGTCTGCTCCAGCGCCTTGTAGACGCCGATCTCCATCAAGAGCAGCGCCACCATGACGTTGAACACCAGCCATACCACGCGACCGGGATGGCTGTGCGTCAATCGCGAGAAGAAGTTCGACCAGGCAATCGAGCCGGCATAGGCATTGGTGACGTTGATCTTGATCTGCGACAGGATCACGAACGTGCCGGTGAGCGCCAGCGCCATGTCCGGCTGCGACAGCACGTATCGGAATGCTTCGAGATACATGTGCGCTGGCTCGGCCGCCAGCTCGCTGGAGAGGCCGTGGCTCAGCGCAAAGAAGGCGAGAAACGAGCCCAGTAGCAATTTCAGCGCGCCGAAGATGATCCAGCCGGGACCTGCGATCAGCAGGGCGATCCACCATGAGGTGCGCGACGTGCGGCGGTCGCGCGGCAGAAACCGGAGGAAGTCGACCTGCTCGCCAATCTGCGCCACCAATGAAAACACCACGGAAGATGCGACGCCGAACAGCAACAGGTCGAAATGTCCGTTCGCATCGCCGTGCTCGCCGGCGAACTTGCGCCACTCCGCGAACGAATAGGGATTGGCCCAGGCGATCGCGGCAAAGGGCAGGATATGCAGGATGACCCAGATCGGCTGCGTCCAGAGCTGGAAACGGCTGATCAGCGTGATGCCGTAGGTGACGAGTGGGATGATCGCGACCGCGCTGATGAGGTAGCCGATCGGGCGCGGAATGCCGAAGCACATCTCGAGCGCGGTGGCCAGGATCACCGCTTCGATGGCGAAGAAGATGAAGGTGAAAGAGGCGTAGATCAGCGAGGTGACGGTCGAGCCGATATAGCCGAAGCCGGCGCCGCGTGTGAGCAGGTCAATGTCGATGCCGCATTTGGCCGCGTAATAGGCAATCGGCACGCCGCAGAAGAAGATGATGGTGGACACGACGAGGATCGCGGCGCTGGCGTTGGTGACGCCGTAGTTCAGCGTGATAGTACCGCCGATCGCTTCCAGCGCCAGAAAGGAGATCGCGCCGAGCGCCGTATTGGCGACGCGAGCGGCGGACCAGCGGCGCGCGCTCTTCGCCGTGAAGCGCAGCGCGTAGTCTTCCAGCGTCTGGTTGGCGACCCATTGGTTGTACTGGCGCCTGACGCGGTCTATTCGCTGCCGCCCTGCCACGCTTTACCCCACTCCAGATACGGACCCGGAGCCCCTCGCAATTTCCGTACCAAAAAAGCCTACGTCGGCATTTTGCGGTGCAGTATACGCGATCTTGCGTATGCTTGAGCTGCACAAATTCGAGCCATCCTCACGGCACCAACGCGTGTCCTCGAACAAAAGTGGGGTGCTCATGTCAGACGAAGCAAACAAGGGGCTGTTGTCGCCGCTCCGGCGTAAACTGTTGATGGGAATGGCGGCCGCGCCTGTTATCACGATGCTGCCACGGGCATCTTTTGCGCAGGCTTCGGCGACCTCGGCTGTCAACACCACGGGTCTTGCGGTCACCGACACCGAGGTGACGGTCGGCATCCTGCATTCGGCGACCGGCACCATGGCCATCTCCGAGACCGGCTCGATCGAAGCCGAGAAGCTCGCCATCGAGCAGATCAATGCCGCCGGCGGCGTGCTCGGGCGCAAGATCAAGTTCATCCAGGAGGACGGCGCCTCGGACTGGCCGACCTTCGCCGAAAAGGCCAAGAAGCTGCTGGTCAACGACAAGGTCGCGGCGATCATGGGCTGCTGGACCTCGGCCTCGCGCAAGGCGGTGCTGCCGGTCGTCGAGCAGTATAACGGCATGCTCTACTATCCGACCTTCTACGAGGGCCTCGAGCAGTCCAAGAACGTCATCTACACCGGCCAGGAGGCGACGCAGCAGATTCTCGCCGGTCTGAACTGGATCGCCAAGGAGAAGGGCGCGAAGTCGTTCTTCTTCATCGGCTCCGACTACATCTGGCCGCGCACCTCGAACAAGATCGCGCGCAAGCATGTCGAGAACGTGCTAAAGGGCAAGGTCGTCGGCGAAGAGTACTATGCGCTCGGCAGTACCCAGTTCAACTCGGTCATCAACAAGATCAAGCTGACCAAGCCCGACGTGATCTTCACCGACGTCGTCGGCGGCTCGAACGTCGCCTTCTACAAGCAGCTCAAGGCCGCCGGCATCGATCTCGCCAAGCAGCCGCTGCTCACGATCTCGGTGACCGAGGATGAGATCGACGGCATCGGCGGCGAGAACATTGCCGGCGCCTACGCCTGCATGAAGTACTTCCAGTCGCTCGACAATCCGAACAACAAGGCGTTCGTGCCGGCGTTCAAGAAGGCGTGGGGCGAGAAGACCGTGATCGGAGACGTCACCCAGGCTGCCTATCTCGGCCCGTGGCTATGGAAGTTGACGGTCGAGAAGGCCGGCTCCTTCGACGTTGATAAGATCGCCGCCGCTTCGCCGGGCGTCGAGTTCAAGGGCGCGCCGGAGGGCTACGTGCGCATCCACGAAAACCATCACCTCTGGTCGAAGACCCGGGTGGGACGCGCCAAGCTCGATGGCCAGTTTGAGCTGATCTACGAGACCGCCGATCTCGTCGAGCCGGATCCGTTCCCGAAGGGCTACCAGTAAGGACACAGCGCCGCTCGCGCTTTTTCTCCAAGACACAAGCCTCTCCCTGGCGTGGATCGCAAATCCATGCCCAAGACCCCGCGTCGCGAATCTGCTCGCGACGCGGGACCCTTTCCCCGACGGAGGACATCGATGTTCGGCGACTACTCGCTTGGTGACCTTGGCTCCATCTTCGTCATGCAAGGCTTTGCGGGACTGATCCTGTTCTCGGTCTACGTCCTGATGGCGTTGGGACTGGCGATCATCTTCGGCCAGATGGGCGTCATCAACATGGCCCACGGCGAGTTCATGATCTTGGGGGCTTACGTCACCTGGATGACCTCAAGCTTCTTCCAGGCCTATTTGCCGAGCCTGTTCAGCGGCTACTTCTTCCTCGCGATGATCCTGGCTTTTGTCGCGTCAGGCGCGCTGGGAATGCTGGTGGAATGGGTTCTGATCCGGCATCTCTACAAGCGTCCGCTCGACACATTGCTCGCGACCTGGGGCCTCAGCCTGATGCTGCAGCAGGCCTATCGCTCCGTGTTCGGCGCCCGCGAGGTTGGCGTCGAGCTGCCGCAATGGATGCTCGGGTCGCTGCACGTGACTGACAGCATCGAGGTGCCGATCAACGGCGTCTTCGTGATGTGTCTCACCGTGCTGATCACCATCGCAGTGGCCTACGTTCTCTATATGTCGCGGTGGGGCCGCCAGGTCCGTGCCGTGGTGCAGAACCGCATCATGGCCGGCGCGGTCGGCATCAACACCGAGAAGGTCGACCGCTACACGTTTGGCCTTGGTTGCGGCATTGCCGGTGTCGCCGGCAGCGCCTTCACAATGATCGGCTCGACCGGGCCGACCTCGGGCCAGCTCTACATCGTGGACACCTTCCTCGTCGTCGTGTTCGGCGGCGCCGCCAGCCTGCTCGGCACCATCGCCTCGGCGTTCTCGATCTCGCAAACGCAATCGACGCTCGAATTCTTCATGTCGGGATCGATGGCCAAGGTGCTCACGCTGCTTGCCGTCGTCGGCATCCTGATGCTGCGGCCGCAGGGTCTCTTCGCCCTCAAAGTCCGCAAGTAACGAGAAGCAGGCAAGTCATGATCATCAACTCACGCTTCTTCAATCGATCCGAGCTCATGGGCTTCATCGTTCTGGCCGCAATCCTGTTCGTGATCCTGCCGCTCTCGCTGGACGTATTCCGCCTCAATCTGGTCGCGAAGTATCTGACCTACGCCTTTGTCGCGCTCGGTCTCGTGCTGTGCTGGGGCTATGGCGGCATCTTAAGCCTGGGACAGGGCGTGTTCTTCGGCCTCGGCGGCTATTGCATGGCGATGTTCCTCAAGCTCGAGGCGTCCAGCGTCGAGAACACGAAAATCCAGTCGACGCCCGGCATCCCTGACTTCATGGACTGGAATCAGATCACGTCACTGCCGCTGTTCTGGCAGCCATTTCACAGCCTCACCTTCACCATCCTCGCCATCATCCTGGTCCCCGGTCTCTTCGCTCTGATCATCGGCACCGCCATGTTCAAGCGTCGCGTCGGCGGCACCTATTTCGCGATCATCACCCAGGCCGTCGCCGCCATCCTGACCATCCTGATCGTCGGGCAGCAGGGCTATACCGGCGGCATCAACGGCATGACCGACCTGCGCACACTCAAGGGCTGGGACATCCGGCCCGACCATGCCAAGGTCATCCTGTACTTCGTCGAGGTGGTGCTGCTGTTCGCCTGCATCGGCATCGCGCAGTTCATCCGCCTGACCAAGCTCGGCCGCATCCTGGTCGCGATGCGCGAGCAGGAGGACCGCGTCCGCTTCTCCGGCTACAGCGTCGCCAATTTCAAGATCTTTGCGTTCTGCATGGCCGCGGTCTTCGCCGCGATCGGCGGCGCCATGTTCGCGCTCAATGTCGGTTTCATGTCGCCGTCCTTCGTCGGCATCGTGCCGTCGATCGAGATGGTGATCTACACCGCGGTCGGCGGACGGATGTCGATCTTCGGCGCGATATGGGGCGCTATCCTGGTGAATTTTGCCAAGACCAGCCTGTCGGAATCCTTTCCGCAGCTCTGGCTGTTCGGCCTCGGTGCGTTGTTCATCGCGGTCGTGCTCGCCTTCCCGAACGGTCTGTCCGGGCTCTGGGCCGATTACGTGCAGCCGCGCATCGATCGGCTGTTCGCCTCGCGCAAGTCGAAGTCGGGCTGGAACGACAACTCGGTCGCCGACGGCGCACCGGCAGAGTGAGGAGGCCATCATGCTCATTAGACATCACGATGCCGATGCCACGCTGGCAGTGAGGAGATAGATCATGCTCATCGGTCATCAGCCCAAGGAATTCCTGCTCGCGGTCTCCGGATTGACCGTCTCGTTCGACGGGTTCAAGGCGGTCAACGATCTCTCCTTCTACGTCGAGGAGAACGAGATCCGCGTCATCATCGGTCCCAACGGCGCCGGCAAGACCACGGTGCTCGACCTGATCTGCGGCAAGACCAAGGCGACCTCGGGCTCCATTCAGTTTCGTGGCAAGGAGCTCACGAAAATGAAGGAGAACGAGATCGTGCAGACCGGCGTCGGTCGCAAATTCCAGACGCCGTCGGTGTTCGAGGATCTCACCGTCTTTGAGAATCTCGAGATCTCGTTTCCGCGCGGTCGCACCGTGTTCGGCTCGCTGACCTTTCAGCGTGACCAGCCGGTCAAGGAGCGGGTCGAGGAGGTCGCGGAGATGATCTTCCTCAAGGACAAGCTCGACACCTATGCCGACGAGCTCAGCCATGGCCAGAAGCAGTGGCTCGAGATCGGCATGCTGCTGATCCAGGACCCGGACCTCCTGATGCTCGACGAGCCCGTTGCCGGCATGAGCGTATCCGAGCGCACCAAGACTGCCGAGCTGCTCAACCGCATCATCAAGAACCGCTCGGTTCTGGTGATTGAGCACGACATGAAGTTCGTCGAGGACATCGCGCACAAGGTCACCGTGCTGCACCAGGGCCAGATCCTCTCGGAGGGCACCATGGAGAAGGTGAAGAACGATCCCAAAGTCGTCGAAGTCTATCTGGGGCACTGACGATGGCGAAAACCAGCGAGTCCGCAGCGGCATTGACGGTGCACCTCTCCCCTTGTGGGAGAGGTCGGATCGCGGAAGCGATCCGGGTGAGGGGTATCTCTCCGCGCATCAAACTGCCTCTCGAATCCGCTGATGCATACCCCTCATCCGTCGCGGGCTTCGCCCGCGCCACCTTCTCCCACAAGGAGAGAAGGAAGGCATACCGAGCTTAGGAGCCAACGATGCTGGCAATTTCCGATCTTCACGTCGCCTACGGCCAGAGCGAGGTGCTGCACGGGCTCAACGTCAAGGTCGCGCCCAACGAGATCGTGGCGATCATGGGCCGCAACGGCATGGGCAAGACCACGCTGATGAAGTCGCTGATGGGCATCCTGCCTGCGAAAAGCGGTTCGGTGACCATGGACGGTGCCGAGCTCGGCGGCCTCAAGAGCTACGAGCGCGTCGCCATGGGACTCGCCTATGTGCCGCAGGGCCGCATGATCTTCTCAACCATGACGGTGAAGGAGAACATCGAGACCGGTCTCGTCGTCTCCGGTAGATCCGAGGTGCCTGAAGACATCTACGAACTGTTTCCGGTGCTGCTGGAGATGAGAGGCCGCCGCGGCGGCAATCTCTCCGGCGGCCAGCAGCAGCAGCTCGCGATCGCCCGCGCGCTCGCGACCAAGCCGAAGGTTCTGCTGCTAGATGAGCCCACCGAAGGCATCCAGCCGTCGATCATCAAGGACATGGCGCGCACCCTCAAGCGGATCCGCGACGAGAAGGGGCTCTCGATCGTCGTGTCCGAGCAGGTCCTGAGCTTCGCGCTCGATATCGCCGATCGGGTGCTGGTGATCGAAAACGGCGAGATCGTGCGCGACGACCCGCGCGACGCCGTCGATGCCGCGCAGGTCTCGAAATATCTGTCCGTCTAACCAACCGTGTAAAAGGGGAGCATCTCGATGCCAGAGACACTGATCAAGGTCGATCTCACCAAGTCGGCCTATGAAAACGACATGGTGCACAATCGCTGGCACCCGGACATCCCGATCGTGGCCTGGGTCAATCCCGGCGACGATTTCATCATCGAGACCTATGACTGGACCGGCGGCTTCATCAAGAACAATGATTCCGCCGACGACGTGCGCGACATCGATCTGTCGATCGTGCACTTCCTCTCCGGTCCGATCGGCGTCAAGGGCGCCGAGCCTGGCGACCTGCTGGTGGTTGACTTACTCGATGTCGGTCCGCTCAAGGAGAGCATGTGGGGCTTCAACGGCTTCTTCTCCAAACAGAATGGCGGCGGTTTCCTCACCGACCATTTTCCGCTGGCGCAGAAGTCGATCTGGGACATCAAAGGCCTCTACACCTCGTCGCGCCACGTGCCCGGCGTGAATTTCGCCGGCCTCATTCATCCCGGCCTGATCGGCTGTCTGCCGGATCCGAAGATGCTGGATATGTGGAACAAGCGCGAGGCCGAACTGATCTCGACCAACCCGACCCGAGTGCCGGGCCTTGCCAATCCGCCGTTCGCACCGACCGCCCATGGCGGCCGCGCCAAGGGCGACGTGAAGGCCAAGATCGGTGCGGAAGGCGCGCGCACCGTGCCGCCGCGCGAGCACGGCGGCAATTGCGACATCAAGGATCTGTCGCGCGGCTCGAAGATCTACTTCCCGGTCTACGTGCCCGGGGCCGGTCTCTCGATGGGCGATCTGCACTTCAGCCAGGGTGACGGCGAGATCACCTTCTGCGGCGCCATCGAGATGGCTGGTTGGCTGCATCTGAGGGTCGAGGTGATCAAGGACGGCATGGCGAAATACGGCATCAAGAATCCAATCTTCAAGCCGTCGCCGATCACGCCGAACTACAAGGACTATCTCATTTTCGAAGGCATCTCGGTCGATGAAGCCGGCAAGCAGCACTATCTCGACGTCCACATCGCCTACCGCCAGGCCTGCCTCAACGCGATCGAGTACCTGAAGAAGTTCGGCTATTCCGGCGCGCAGGCCTACTCGATCCTCGGCACTGCGCCGTGCCAGGGCCACATCTCCGGCGTGGTCGACGTGCCCAACGCCTGCGCCACGCTGTGGCTGCCGACGGAGATCTTCGACTTCGACGTGATGCCGTCGGCGGTGGGCCCAATCAAGCATATCACAGGCGATATCCAGATGCCGATCTCGCCGGACAAGTGACATTGCGCTCCCTCTCCCCGTTCTTGCGGGGAGAGGGTTGGGGTGAGGGGCTGTCTCCGCTCGAGCGGTGGCAGCGAGCTGTGTTGAACAGACAATGGCGTGGGGATGATGCGATGCCGGTCTATGAATATCTCTGTGACGATTGCGGTCCGTTCAAGGACCTCAGGCCGATGGCGGCATGCGACGATCCGCAAAGCTGTCCGCACTGCGAGACCATGGCGCCGCGCGTGATCCTGACCGCACCGAATTTCTTCTGCATGCCGGCGGAGAAGCGCAAGGCGCATGCCGTCAACGAGCGCAGCACGCATGCGCCGCAGACGCTGGCGCAATTCAAGGCTGCGCACGGTCCCGGCTGCGGCTGCTGCTCCACGGGCAAGACGACGTCAGACAAGAAAAAGCCCGCGCGTCTGATAACCAAGACCAAGAGCGGCGCCAAGGGCTTTCCCACCGCACGGCCCTGGATGATCAGCCACTAACTCACGCGCCAATCTCCAACAGAGCAGAGGAGCAATTCAAATGCTTCACGGTGACATTTCCAGCAGCAACGACACCGTCGGCGTCGCAGTGGTCAACTACAAGATGCCCCGCCTGCACACCAAGGCCGAGGTGCTCGACAATGCCCGCAAGATCGCCGACATGATCGTCGGCATGAAGCTCGGTCTGCCCGGCATGGATCTGGTGATCTTCCCCGAATACTCCACCCAGGGCATCATGTACGACTCCAAGGAGATGTATGAGACTGCCTCCGTGGTGCCCGGTGAAGAAACCGCGATCTTCGCCGAGGCCTGCCGCAAGGCGAAAGTGTGGGGCGTGTTCTCGCTCACAGGCGAACGCCACGAGGAGCATCCGCACAAGGCGCCCTACAACACCTTGATCCTGATGAACGACAAGGGCGAGATCGTGCAGAAATATCGCAAGATCATGCCGTGGGTGCCGATCGAGGGCTGGTATCCCGGCAATTGCACCTATGTCTCCGACGGACCTAAGGGCCTGAAGGTCAGCCTGATCATCTGCGACGACGGCAACTATCCGGAGATCTGGCGCGACTGCGCCATGAAGGGCGCCGAATTGATCGTGCGTTGCCAGGGCTACATGTATCCGGCCAAGGAGCAGCAGGTCATGATCTCCAAGGCGATGGCCTGGGCCAACAATGTCTATGTCGCGGTCGCCAACGCGGCCGGCTTCGACGGTGTCTATTCCTATTTCGGTCACTCCGCGATCATCGGCTTCGACGGGCGTACACTCGGCGAGTGCGGCGAGGAGGAGTACGGCATCCAGTATGCCCAGCTCTCGAAACATTTGATCCGCGATGCGCGCCGCAACGGTCAGTCGCAGAACCATCTCTACAAGCTGGTCCACCGCGGCTACACCGGCATGATCAACTCCGGCGATAGCCCGCGCGGCGTCGCGGCCTGTCCTTATGATTTCTACAAGAACTGGATCGCCGATCCCGAAGGCACGCGCGACATGGTCGAGGCGATGACACGCTCGACGCCGGGGACCGAGGAGTGCCCGATCGACGGCATCCCGAATGAAGCTGCGGCGTCCAACTACTAGCCATTGGCGGCAGAACAGGTTGAGCGGAGCTTGATGCCGGGATGATCAGCCATTGATGTGAATGGCCATCCATAGGCGTCGACGTTCTGACATGTCTGCGCATGCGCGGAATGGGAATAGCGCCCGGCAAAACCGTGGCGCGGTTGCCACATGGACCGTTGAATCGGCCCAAGTTGCGGTCCCGTTGGCGGATTCTCGATGCCCCGTAGTTCTACCTGCCATCCTCATGGCCTAAGTTCTACGCGGCGCCGCTGGGGAGCGCGCGGGTGCGGGGAAGAGCGTGGGGGCTTGGTTGCCATCGAGTGGGCAGGGTTGCTCGCGCCGGAGCACCGCGGCCATTCGCGCGGTGTTCTGGGTGAGCCTTACCTTGGGCGCGACTGTCGCGACGAGCCCCGCCGGCGCCCAGCAATTCTTCAACGGATCGCAGACCACGCCGAACGGTGCCGTCAATGGCGGCGGCGGCGTCTGGGACGCAACCACCACCAATTGGACGGACTCCTCCGGTTCGATCAGCACCGCTTACGATCCGTCGTCATCGTCTGGCACCGTGTTCGGCAGCGGGGGTCCCTCGACGCCGGCAACAGGCGGCACGGTGACGGTCACGCCAGGCGGCGTACAGCTCACGAGCCAAGTGGTCTTCGACCTCACTGCCGACGGTTCGATTTATACGATCCAGGGTGGCGACCTCAGGCTGGCCCCTGGCGGCACGACGTTCTTCACCAACGATGTCACCGGCACCGGCGATCCCTCGGCCGCGATCGCGTCTCGCATCACTGGCAGCGGCGGCATCTCCGTGCAGGGACCCGGCTTCCTGGCGTTGCTCGGCGCCAACACCTATACCGGCGGCACTTTCATCTGCAACTGCGGCTCATTGCAGCTTGGCGACGCGACCCATACGGCCAGCATTGTCGGCGCCGTCACCAACGAGGGCCTCTTCAGAATCGTCAACGCCGACATGTCGAGCGTCACATCGTTGGTGAACGACTTCTCGGGCCTGACGATGTTCCTCAACGCGACCTCCGCCAGCTCGATGGTGATCACCAACAGCGGCCAAGTGTATTTCGGCGATCCGGCCGGGGGCGGGACCGACACCGCGACGGCCGGGCGGGCGACCATCGTCAATGACGGCGGCCTGACCGGCTTCTTTGCCCGGAGCAATGCAGGCACGGCCAGCATCACCAACCGGAATGGCGGCGGCGCGGCGTTCCTCGAACAGTCCTCGGCCGGCTCGGCCACCATCGTGAACAATGATCTCAGCGGAACCGTGTTTGGTACGCTGAGCGGGTCCGACACCGCGACCGCGGGCAACGCGACGATCACCAACGAATCCGGCGGCCGGACCAATTTCAGCGCGTTCACCACGGCCGGCAATGCCACCATCATCACCAAGGACGGCGGCAAGACCGAGTTCTTCGACAACTCCACCGGTGGCAACGCACGCTTCATCACCACCGGGACAGGCATTGTCGATTTCGGGGTCAGCGTTGGCCCGAACAGCGACGGCCGCATCACGGCTGGTTCGATCGAAGGCAGCGGCTTTTACTACATCGGCGGCGGCAACACCCTCGTCGTCGGAGGCAACAACCGCTCGACCGAAGTCAGCGGTGTCATCGGCGATTTCGATCCTTGTGGTTGCGGTCCCGCCGGCCCGGGTTCGCTGGAGAAGGTCGGCAGCGGAACGCTGATCCTCTCCGGCACGAATACCTACACCGGGACCACCACGGTGAATGGCGGCATCCTGCGGGTCGATGGCGATATCTCCCAATCGAGCCTGACGACAGTGAATGCGGGCGGTGCGCTGTTCGGCGCAGGAATCGTCGGCAACACCACCATCGCTGCCGGTGGCATCTATGCGCCCGGTGATGGTGGCCCGGGCTCGCGCATGCTGGTTCTGGGTGACCTTGCTTTCCAGTCCGGTGCGGTTTACCTCGTGCAGACCGGCAGCGGAGCCAGTGCGAGCTTTGCCAATGTTCTCGGCAACGTCACCCTGAATGGCACCGTTGGCGTCTCGCTGCATGCCGGCAGCACTGTAGTGCCGCAGTATAAGATCATGCAGTTCTCCGGCGGTGCCACCGGCAACTTTGCCGGGGTCGCCGCTCCCGGCGGCCTGCTTGGTACGACGACGATCGATCCCGCTGGCGTCGTCTATCTCAATTTTCACACTGGACTATGGCGCGAAGTACGCTCTCAACGTCAACCAGAAGAACGTCGCCACGACGCTTCAGAATTTCTTCAACAGCAATGGCTTCCTGCAAGCCGAATTCGCGGGTCTCGGCCCCAATGGCTTGACGCAGGCCTCCGGCGAGCCGGCGACGGGATCGCAGCAGACGACATTCAACGCGATGAACCTGTTCCTCGGTCTGCTGACCGATGTCTACGGCTCGGGACGCAGTGGCACTTCAGGTGCGACGCCATATGCCGATGACGCGAGCGCAAATGCTCATGCCGCGGCCGGCAAGTCCCCGCGTGACAAGAGCGCGCGCGACGCGTTCGCGTCGATCTACCGCAAGGCACCGGTCGCGACTTTCGAGCAGCGCTGGGACGTGTGGGCGGCCGGCTACGGCGGCTCGCAGACCACCGACGGCAAAGCCGGCCTCGGCTCGAACAACACCACCAGCAGCGTCTACGGCACGGCCGTCGGTCTCGACTACCGTTTCTCGCCGTCGACCGTCGCCGGCTTCGCGCTTGCCGGCGGCGGCACCAGCTTCGGCGTCAACGGCCTCGGCTGGGGCCGCTCCGATCTGTTCCAGGCCGGTGCCTTTGTTCGTCACACCTCCGGACCGGCCTATATCACGGCTGCGCTGGCCTATGGCTGGCAGGATGTCACCATCAATCGCGTCGTCACCGCGGCCGGGGTCGACCAGCTGCGCGCCCAGTTCAATGCCAACGCGTTTTCGGGCCGCATCGAGGGTGGCTATCGCCACGCGATATCATGGATCGGCCTCACGCCTTATGCGGCGCTCGAGGCCACCATGTTCAGCCTTCCGAGCTATTCAGAGTTCGCTGTGGTCGGCAGCAACCTCTTCGCTCTCAACTATGCCGCCAAGGACGTGACCAGCACCCGCACTGAGCTCGGCCTGCGCGCGGACAAATCCTTTGCCGCAGCCGGCGGTTTGATGACCCTGCGCGGCCGCGTCGCCTGGGCACATGATTACAATCCGGATCGCACCATCGGCGCGGTGTTCCAGACGCTGCCGGGAACGGCGTTTGTCGTGAACGGCGCCGCGCAGGCGCGCGATTCCGCGCTGACCACGGCGTCGGTACAGATGAACTGGATGAACGGTTGGTCCGCGTCGGCGACGTTCGAGGGCGAGTTCTCGAACGTCACCCGCTACTACGCCGGCAAGGGCGTCGTCCGTTACGCGTGGTAGGTTCTGCCTATAGGCCACGGTGGGACTGCCATCCTCCCTGGAGGGGGAGGATCGGTTCGCATGTAGCGGAGCGCAATGCGAACCGAGGTGGGGTGACAGTCTCTCCGTATTTTTCACTGCCCGAGTTGAGAGATCACCCCACCCCGCTCGCGCTGCGCGCGATCGACCCTCCCCCTCCAGGAGAGGGTAAGCATCACCGCTGCTGCTCTGGCCTGCGCGGCGGTCGCGGCGCCACGGGCGTTCCCGCCATCTTGTTGGCGGTCTCGCTGATATCGAGCAGCGAGCGGCGGATGTCCTCGAGGTACCCCGCCGATTTCTTCTTCATGGTGTCGGCGAGCTCGTGCAGCCCCTGTATCTTCTCGAACAGCTCGTCGGCCTTGCCATTGACGAAGCCGGGCACCACGCCCTCGATCTTCGTGACCGCTTTGTCGAAGCCCGCGAAGGCGCTGTCGACCTTGGCCATGACGGAGTCGATTTCGCCGCCCTTGCTCCTGAGATCGGCAGTATGGTTCTCGAATGTGCGCAGGCCCTCCTTGATCGCAGGGGCGTTGCTCACGATCGTACGGTCGACACTGTGCAGAGTCTCCACGATGGACTCGGCGTCGCTGAGATCGGCGGTCAGTACGGGAATGCCGTCCGAGTCCAGCGGCACCGGCGGCGCGGAGGGAGCACCCCCGATCAGCGAGATCGCGGCAACGCCCGTGAGACCCTGGAACTCAATGCCTGCGACGGTGTCCTTGCGGATCGGTGCGGTGTTGTCGAGCATCACGAGCGCCACGATCCTGCGGGGACTGTCCAGCTTGATCGACAGGATCTGGCCCGCAGGCACGCCGTCGAAATTGACCGGCCCGCCGCGACGCAGTCCGCTGGCGGAGCCGCCTTCGAACACCACGCGCAACTGGCTGCGGCTTTGGATGGTGCGCCATTTCTGCACGCCGAGCAGGCCGCCGAATGCCACGGCGATCACCGCCAGCGTCGCCGTTCCGATCACAAGATTGCTCGCGCGTGCCATGCAGGGGCGATTTTACGGCCAAAGCGGGGAAGTTGGAAGAAGCCGGGATGGCTTCGGTCGCATGTTAGGTAGGGCGGGTTAGCGAAGCGTAACCCGCCACTGCTCTGCGCGTCTATCGCGAACAATGGCTGATCACGCTGCGCCAATCCGTCCTACGGACCGTCAATGCCCGGCCGCGCGCTTTGCCGCAGCGTTATTCAGGACAATGAGGGCATCGACGGCCACGCCCGTCCTGGTGTTGATCAGGAACGGGTTGATGTCGATCGAGGCGATCCGGTCGCCGGCATCTGCGATCAGGCTGGAGAGTCCGACGAGCGCCTTCACCGCGGAGGTCTCATGCAGCGCCGGCCTGCCGCGATAGCCACGCACCTTGATCCCGGCCTTGGTGCGGCCGATCAGCAGCCGCGCCTCGGCCTCATCAAGCGGCGCGCCGGCGAGTGCGATGTCCTTCATCAGTTCGATATCGATGCCGCCGGTGCCGAACAGCACGACCGGTCCCATCTCGGCATCGAGCGAAGCGCCGACCACGAGCTCGAGCTCGGCCTTGACCTGTTGCGCGATCAGGATGCCGTCGAGCCTCGGCTTGCCCTTCAGCTTCGCCACCCGCGCGGTGATGTCGGCGAACGCCTTCTTCACCTCGGCGGCATTGTTGAGGTTCAGCACCACGCCGCCGATGTCGGATTTGTGCAGGATCTCGGCGCTGACGACTTTCGCGACAACCGGGAAACCGATCTGCTTGGCGATCTTCGCGGCTTCCGTCGCCGTCTGCGCAATTGCCTCCTTCGAGATCGGGATGCCATATGCCTTCAGAAGCTTCTTGGAGGCAACCTCGTCGAGCGCCGCGCCGTTCGCCGATTTTAGCGTCTTCTCCAGCACGGCACGTGCGGCCGGCTTCGAGCGTGAGGCGATGTCCGGCACTTCCTTGCGCAGCTTCGCATAGTCGAGCAGCGACTTGATCGCGGTCACCGCGCGGTCCATACCCTGCATGACTGCCAGATGCGGTAGCGACTTGCGTAAGGATTTAGTGAATTCGGTGAAGCCGATCGACATCGCGCTGATATAGATCACGGGCTTTGCGGCCCTGCTCGCCATCTCGTTGACGATGCGCAAATTGCGCTCGCGCAGCTCATGCGACGCCTTCGGCAGCTCGGCGTCGATGATGACGACGTCGATATCGGGATCGTCGATCATCAGCTTGATCGACTTCATATAGACCGAGGGATCCACCACGGCGGCAAAGCCTGCGTCGAGCGGATTGCCGACGATCGATCCGGGGCCGAGCATCTTTGCCAGCTCCGAGCTGACATGCGGGCTCAGCGGTGCGAAGTTCAGGCCCGCGGCATAGAAAGCGTCGATCAGCATGCCGCGCTTGCCGCCGGAGAGCGTAACTGCGGCGAGCCGGTCGCCTCTGGGTGCCACGGCGTGGACGAAGCACTCGGTGCTCTCGATCAGCTCGTCAAGCCCACCGACCCGAATGACGCCTTCGCGCGTTGCAACGGCGTCGAACGTCTCGATCGATCCGGCGAGCGCGCCGGTATGCGCCATCGCCGCAGCGCGGCCGCCCTCGGACGAGCCGAGCTTGAGCGCGATCACGGGCTTGCTCGCGGCGCGCGCCGCCTTGCAGGCATCGCGGAAGGCTTTGGTGTTGCGCACGCCTTCGAGATAGACGACGATCACCTTGATGCTCGGGTCCTCGGCGAAATAGCGCATCAGATCCGGCGTCTCCAGCCCGGTCTCGTTGCCGGTCGTCACCATGTAGCCGACGCCGACGCCCCGATCTTCCAGCGCCTGGCGAATCGCCATCACGATGGCGCCGGATTGTCCGGCAATCGCCACCGCCCCCTGCTCCATGGTGACGACACGGTCGTCGATGTTGGTGAAGAGTTTTTCGCCGGCGCTCAGATTGCCGAGACAGTTCGGCCCCGTGACCGCAAGCCCCGTCTCGCGCACGGCGGCCTGCAATTCGGCGGCGAGCTTCTGGCTCTCCTCATCCTGCAACTCGCTGAAGCCCGAGGTGACGATGGTGGCCGAACGTGCGCCGGCCGCAGCGGCATCGCGGATCACCTGCACCGCAGAGCGTGCCGGCACCAGCACCAGGACGTGATCGGGCCTTTCGGGGAGGCTGGCAAAGTCCTTGTAGCAGGGGACGCCCCAGATGGTGTCGCGCCTGGCGTTGACGGGATAGAGTCCGCCCTCGTAGCCGTACTTGATCAGATTGTTCCAGATGCGCTCGGCATAGTTGCCGGGCTTGTCGGTCGCGCCCACCAGCACGATGTTGCGCGGGTGCAGCATGGCATGGATGCTCTTGACCACGTCGCTGGCGTCAGGTGGCGGAGACCATGGGCGCGGAGAGAGGGATGCAGCGGATACGCGAGCTTCCATGGCGTGACCTCACCTGTTGTTCTTCTTGGTGGCGCGTCACTCTGTTCTATGGCGAGTTCTTCGCAGTAGCAACCACATGGTATGCCGCGTGATGGAATGAGCGATGCATCGCCGTCATTCATCAGCTCCAATCAGGACGCCATGCAGGACATAACGCTCAGGGCCGGACGTAACGGCGTCGAACGGCCAGCAGGTCGCGAGCACGAGCTCGAAATCCTGTGTCGCGGGATCGATGCCCGATGCGTCGAAACGGACGACGGCCGAAGAATCCGCGCGATAGCGGAAATGCTTGCCGTCGCGGCGGGTGATTTCGATCACGTCTCCGATGGCAATATTCCGCAAGAAGCGGAAATGCGTATCGCGATGGGCGGCATAGACGGCAACGCCGCGTTCACCGGCATCGGCCGTCCGCTCGACATGGCCGGGTCCGAAAGCGAGCGCCTGACCGCTCGAGCCCTCCAGCACGATCGCGCTGGCGCCGATCCGCTTCACCTCGATCCGCGCAACCGGCCAGGTATCGGCCCATGACCATGGTTTGACCAGCTCTCCCGTCGCGACGCTTCGATCGAACGCACGCTCCAGCAGCACCTGGGCGAGCCAGGCCTTGGCGTGGATGTAGGCACCGTCGCCAAACAGGATGAGGCCGATCAGCGCCAGAGCCAAGGGAGAGATGAAGCGGGGCATTGTGTTTCGTTTCCCGTCATTGCGAGCCACCGGGTCCGCGCGAAGCGCGGCCCGATGACAGGCTCCGCGAAGCGATCCAGACCGTCTTCGGAGCGGTAGTCTGGATTGCTTCGTCGCTTCGCTCCTCGCAATGACGATCCAAAAAAAGGCGCGCGCGGCCGTTGGTATGGGACGGGCAGCCGCGCGCGCTAACAGAGGAGTTCGGGGTGGCTCCTCTCTCAAGCGGCATCAGTGAGCAAGGGCTGACGCCGGTTGAACACGAACAGGATCAGGGCGAGCACGATCAGGATCAGGCCCGCGATCATCTTCAGCTCGGCCGAGGTTGCGGTCTTGGGCAGACGGATCGCATCGGGCGCAGCAGGTGTCGGCCGCCTCGCCGCCGGCTGATTGCGCGCATCAGCATGGCGCTCGCGCAGCTGTGCCGGCAATTGCTGTCGTTCGCCAAACACCTTCTCGAAATCCCAGCCGGCGGGCAGGTTGATCGGCAATTCGCTTAGCTTGAGCGGCTCGCCTTCGGGGCGGCTCGGCGTCTTGTCGACCGCGACCAGGCTGGTCAGCCGCGTGACGATCTGATGGTCGAGCGCCAGCGCCAGGATCGCCTTGTCGGATTCTTCTGGCGTCATCTCGCGCAGGGTGCGCGCAACTTCGGCATCGCCGATCTTGCGCCTGGCCCAGAGTTTTGACAGGCCCTTGCCTTCGGCGGCATTTTGTAGCGGCAGCGTCACCGACCACGGGCGATCGCCGACGCGGCCCTTGATCTCGAGCGAGCCCGCGAGCTTGTCGAGTTTTGCCGCCAGCACCAAGGGCTCGTCGCGGTAGACGTCGGGAATGATCGCCGGGGTGACATCGGCCTTGGCCTCCGAGAATTTTGCGCTGAGACCGGTCACGGCCGGATTTTCCAGCTTGGCGAACAGGCCGCGCATGCGCTCCTCCACCTGCTCGACGGAGCCGATATGGGTGAAGGCGCCGCGGCCGAGCTCGGAAGCGCGCGTCATCAGATAGGTGTTGGGCGCGGAGCCGATGCCGACCATGAAGACGCGCGATCGCCCGCGCATCGCCGTGATGGTTTCGAACAATTGCTGCTCATTGCCGATCGCGCCGTCGGTCAGGAACACGACCTGGCGAACCATGCTGGTGTCGGCGAGCTTGTCGGTCAGCGCCGCGCGCATCGCCGGAACCATCTCGGTGCCGCCGCGCGCCTGCAAGGCGCTGACGAAGGAGGTGGCTTCACCGACATGGGCGGCATCCGCCGGCACGGAAGCCGGAAACAGCACGTCCATGGTGTCGTCGAAGCGGATCACGTTGAAACGGTCGGTCGGCTGGAGGCGAGAGAGCGCGTAAGTCAGGCTGGCCTTGGCCTGAACGATCGACGTGCCGCCCATCGATCCCGAATTGTCGATCACGAATACGACCTCGCGCGGCAGCGGCTTCTGCATCGCCTGTTCGGCGCTGGGCGGGGTAACGAAGGCGAGCAGGTAATCGGCATCGCCGACATGCTCGCGGAACAGGCCGACCGATGGCGCCTTCGCTGCGGCCGGCTTCCAGGTCAATTCGAAATCGCGATCGGCCGGTACGGCACCCTCGGTGAGTGTGACGACGCGCGTTGTGTTGTCCGGGCTCTCGACCTTGACGTTGTGGTGGTGGCTCTTGACCTCGCCGAGCGCAAAGCCGGACTTCAGGCGCACCGTGATGCTGGTCGGATTGACCGGCGCATTCTTGGCAGGATCCAGCACGGGAGGCGAGATACGGTCACGGTCCGGAACCGGGTCGGAATGGGTCGCGCCCCAGCCCGAGCCGTCGTTGCGGAAGTCGACACTCTGCACGATCGGCGCCGGACTGTAGCGCGGTCCGACCACCAGCGGCAGGCGCAGCGAATATTCGTTGCCGGATTGATGCACCGGCTCCTGGTATTCGATCTGCACCAGCACGGTTTCGCCGGGACCGACATTGGCAACCGAGTTGGTGAAGATGTTCGGCCGTTCCTGCTCGGTGAGCGCGGCCTTCTGCCCGCCGCGGCGCGCCTCTTCATAGATCACGCGGGCCTGCTGCCGCTCCTTGATGTCGCCGACGATGACACGGTCGCCGACCACCATCTTCAGCGTATCCACGGCGCCGCCGGTCGCGAGCGGATAGACATAGGTTGCCTCGACCCAGTCCTTGGTCGGGTTGCGGAAGACCTGCGTGACCCGGGCGCGCAGCGTCGGGCCGGACACTGTGACGTCGATGTCGATGCCGAGGCGGATTGCTTCGGTGGTGGCGCCGTCGCCTTTCAGGAGCAGGCTCCCGGACCTGGCATCGCCGGGCTGGAGCAGGCTTGCTTGCTCCGTCGTTGCCGACCAACTCGTCCCGAAGCTGACGAGCAGGGCCACGAAAGCCATCAGCATCACCGCGATGCCCTGCGCGAGAAGAAACAATCCGAGCTTGATCAGCCGGTTCAACATGGGGTGATCGTCGTGGTCGGCTGTGCCGTAGATATCCATCTGGCCTGCTCCCGGAGGACGTTTGCTGGCTCTCAGCATCCGCCGGGAGGGCCTGATTTCGCGAGCAGAATGATCGGCAATGTTCCGCCGCGACCGGCCCGGGCTCACCGCCGCCGGGGCGGTCATGTGCGGTTTTGTGCTGGTTTGTCCGCCCTGCTAGAATGGCACTTCCAAGGCAGGGTCGACGATGCAGACGCAGGATAAATTCACCGACAAGCAGCTTTCGGACGAGCAGAGCCGCGAGATCGCGGAGACCATTCGCGAGGAGCTCGCCAGACGCCGGATCTCCCGCCAGGCGCTGGCCGAGCAGGCCAAGCTCAGCCTGTCGACGCTGGAGAAGGTGCTCGGCGGCCGGCGGCCGTTCACACTGGCGACGACGATCCGGCTGGAGCAGGCACTGGGCGTCTCCTTGCGCAGAAGTGCCGTCGTGGTGACGCCGCCGGCCACAAACGATGTCGCGCCCGACAGCCTCGGCTCTTATGCGCATCGCGCGGTGACCTGGCTCGAGGACGTCTACGTCACCCTGCGGCCGTCGTTCGGCGACAAGGACGCGATCTTCGCCTATCGCACCGAGATCGTCTGGGAGCCGAAAGTCTCTTCGCTGGTCTTTCGTGAGGGCGATCGCACCGATGCCGCCTATGAACATACCGGCGAGGTCGCCGTTCCCCACCAGTCCGGCTTCATCTACCTCGTCATCATCAAGCACGGCCAGCACCGCGTGATCACGGTGTCACGGCCGACCGTCGCCGGTGAGATGTACGGCATCATCTCGACGCTCCGCGCCGGCCCTGGCTCGCAGCTCACGCCGATCGCGGCGCCAATTGCCTACGTGCCGCTCAAAAACGTTCCGAAGCCGTCTTTGGGGCGGGTCGGGCCCGATGACGCCAGCCATGCTTTGTATCGAAAGCATCTGCGCCGAACGGTGGAGGAGCCCTTTGCGCTCTTCCTGCCGGGATAGCGGCCTCTTCGGGCCGCTATCTTGCTTGGGCATGTTGCGCGGATGCGGTCTAGCCGCCCGTTTCCGCGCTGATGATGTCGCCGAACAATTCCCACTGACCAGCCTTGAACCGGATCATCTTGAGCTGCTCGATCGGCACGAAATCGTTGGCGCCGGTGTTGATCTTGATGCCGGGGATCAGCGTATCCGGCGCAAAGCCCTTCAGGCTGGCAGCCTGCTTCATCACGTTCTCCCGCGTCAGCACGTCCCCGCACTGCTTCAGCGTCTGGACCAGGGTCTGCGCGGCGGCGTAGCCGTAGACGAGATTGGTGTCGGAGATGTTGGCGCCGGGCATGTACTTGTAGATGAAGGCCATGAACTTCTTCATGCCCTCGTCGTCCTTCCATTGCGGGTCGGACGCGTCCTTCAAATAGGTCGCCGACAGCACGCCTTCCGAAGCATCGAGGCCGGCGGGCTTCATCACCGCACCGATCGAGATCGACACGTCGGTCATGACATGCATCGGCTTCCATTCGAGCTCGGCGATCTTCTTGATCGCCTGCGCCGCGAATTTCGGCGTCGAGATGTTGACGAGGACATTGGCGCCGGTGCCCTTCAGCTTGACGATGTGGGAATCGATCGACGGCTCGGTGGTCTCGTAGCTCTCTTCCGCCACGATCAGCGAAGAGGCTTTCTCGCCAAAGATCTCCTTGATGCCGGCGACGTAGTCTTTGCCGAAATCGTCATTGGCATAGAAGATCGCGACCTTGGCATCGGGCTTCGCCTGCAAGATGTACTTGGCGAAGATCCGTGCCTCGACTCGATAGCTCGGCTGGAAGCCCATGGTCCAGGGAAAACCCTTCGGGTCGTTCCACTTGCTGGCACCGGTGGCGAGGAACAGCTGCGGCACCTTCTTGGCGTTGTGATATTTCTGCACGGCGGTCTGGGTCGGGGTGCCCAGCGCGTTGAAGACCAGGAACACCTCATCGCTCTCGATCAGCTTGCGGACCTGCTCGACGGTCTTGGGCGGCGAATAGCCGTCATCATAGGAGATCCAGTTGATCTTGCGGCCGTTGATGCCGCCCTGGTCGTTGATCATCTTGAAATAGGCTTCCTCGGTCTTGCCGATGATGCCGTAGGCGGAAGCCGGGCCGGAATAGGCTTCGACATTGCCGATCTTGATCTCGGTGTCGCTGGCGCCGGTGTCGTATTTCTTTTGCGCGTAGGCGCCTTGTATTGAGAGCAATGTCAGCGCCGTTGCCACGGCGAGCAGGGCGAGTTTCTTGTTATTCATGGCAATTTCCTTGGGGTTTCTTGTGGGTTGGAGCAGGCACTTCGAAAAGAAAAAGCGCCCGCGAGGGCGCTTCGGTCAGGCACTGGCGACTTTGTTGTCGACTTCGGAAGCCACCGAGAACTCCTTGCGCAAGGTCGGCTTGTGGATCTTGCCGGTGGCGTTGCGTGGTAGCGCATCGACGAAGCGGATCTGGCGCGGGCATTTGAAGCGCGCGAGGTTGGCCGCGCAATGCGCGAACACATCAGCCTCGGTCAGCTTCTGGCCCGGCTTGACCGCAACGATGGCAAGGCCGACTTCGCCCCATTGCGGATCGGGAATGCCGATCACGGCGGCTTCCGCGATGGCGTCGAGCTGATGCAGGACGTTCTCGACCTCGGCCGGATAGACATTCTCGCCGCCGGAAATGTACATGTCCTTCCAGCGGTCGACGATGTAGTAAAAACCTTCCTCGTCGACGCGTGTGGCATCGCCCGTATGGAGCCAGCCGTCGGTGAATGAGGTCTTGTTGGCCTCGGGCCTGTTCCAGTAGCCCGGCGTGATGTTCGGGCCCTTGACCCAGAGCTCGCCGAGCTCGCCTATATCGGCATCGCTACCGTCGGGCCGCACGATGCGTACCTCCGTATGTAGCACCGGCTTGCCGGCGGAGCCAGCCTTGCGCGCAGCGTCCTCGCGATCGAGCACCAGCACGGCCGGCGAGGTCTCGGTCATGCCGTAGCCCTGCTGAAGCGCGACGCCGCGCGCTTCCCAGACTTTCAGCAGCGGCACCGGCATCGGTGCGCCCCCGACACCGCCGACGATCAGCCGGCTGAGATCGGTGATCACGAAGGCCGGGTGCTGCGCCATGAATTGATAGATCGCGGGCACGCCGAAGAACACGTTGATGCCCTGCGCGGGGTCGTTGATCAGGCCGAGCGCCGTGCCGGGATCGAAGGTGCGCATGATCATCACGGTGCCGCCGGCATGCAGCACCGGATTGGTGTAGCAATTCAGCCCGCCGGTGTGGAACAGCGGCAGCACGGTGAGCAGAACCGAGGCCGGCCCGATGCAGGCGGGGCCGCCGAGATTGACGCAATTCCAGAAGGTCATGCCATGGGTGATGGTCGCGCCCTTCGGATGTCCGGTCGTGCCCGACGTGTACATGATGGTCGAGACGTCATCGAGCGTGACTTCTTCGGCGCGGTCGAGCGGTTTGGCGGCGGCGATGCCGGCCTCATAGGATCGGCCGGGTCCGAGCAGCAGGCTGGTCGCGACCCCGCAAAGCTTCGCCACGCTCAGCGCCGTCTCGGCCAGGTCGGCGTCGTGGATCATCACCTTCGGCGCGCAATCGCCGGTGATGAACTGGAGCTCGGGAACGGTGAGGCGGGTGTTCAGCGGCACGAAGATGGCACCTAACCGCCCGCAGGCGAACTGTACCTCCAGCGTATCGGTCGTGTTCAGCGCCAGCACCGCAACGCGGTCGCCGCGCGAGACGTTCAGCGTGTGGTGCAGGAATGAGGCGAGGCGCGAGACGCGGGCATCGAGCTGCGAATAGGTGAAGCGGCGCTCGCTCGCGAGGTCGATGACCGCAACCTTGCCAGGCGTGCGCCGGCCATGATGAGCGATCCAGTCGTAGTAACGAACGGCCAAAAATCCCTCCCTCGGCGGTCTTGCGCCGCTGTATTACTTATTGCCATGCACCAGGCCGGCGTGGCCTTGGTGGGCCAGCCGGAGTTTTGTGCACCATCTTTTTTGATCCGGAGTTGGCCTGCGAGGAGCGAAAATCGTCTTGCGTTCAGTTGCTGGGCTTACGGCTTCACGCGGAACTGGCCTGTCCGGCCAGCCACTTGGCGCAAGTGAAACCAACAAAGTTCCGTCCATGGTGGCCGAGACGAATCCGTACGAGGCGAGAGTGCCATGAAGAGCCCGTTCTATACCGCCGAGCACGATGCCTTCCGCGAAATGATGCGCCGCTTCGTCGAGAAGGAGATCACGCCCTTCGCTCATGAGTGGGACGAGGCTGGTGAATTCCCGCGCGCGCTCTATCGCAAGGCGGCCGCGATCGGCCTGTTGGGGCTGGGATTCCCTGAGGAATATGGCGGTATCGCCGCCGACCAGTTCATGAAAATCGTGGCGAGCCAGGAGCTCGCACAGGCCGGCGCCGGCGGTGTCAGCGCCAGCCTGATGAGCCACACCATCGGCTCGCCGCCGATCGCCCGCGCGGCCCGCCCCGAGGTGAGGGCACGCGTGCTGCCGCAGGTGCTATCAGGCGAAAAGATTTCCGCCCTCGCGATCACCGAGCCGGGCGGCGGCTCCGATGTCGCGAACCTGCGCACCCGAGCGCGGCGCGACGGCGATCACTACGTCGTGAGCGGCGAGAAGACCTTCATCACCTCAGGGATGCGTGCCGATTATCTGACCGTTGCAGTGCGTACCGGCGGCGAGGGCGCCGGCGGCGTCAGCCTGCTCCTGATCGAAGGCAACACGCCCGGCCTGTCGCGCACCAAGCTGAAGAAGATGGGCTGGTGGGCCTCCGATACCGCGACGCTACATTTCGACGCGTGCCGCGTGCCCGCCGAGAATCTGATCGGCGAGGAAGGTCAGGGCTTCAAGATCATCATGCAGAACTTCAACAGCGAGCGCATGGGCATGGCCGCGAGCTGCACCGCCTTCGCCCGCGTCTGTCTCGATGAGGCGATCGCCTACGCCAAGGAGCGCAAGACGTTCGGCAAGCCGCTGGCCCAGCATCAGGTGATCCGCCACAAGATCGTCGACATGGCGCAGAAGGTCGCGGCTTCGCAAGCGATGCTGGAGATGCTGGCCTGGCGGCTGGAGCAGGGCGAAAGCCCGGTCGCTGAAATCTGCATGATGAAGAATCAGGCGACGCAGACCATGGCATTCTGCGCCTCGGAAGCCGTGCAAATCTTCGGCGGCGCCGGCTTCATGCGTGGCATCAAGGCCGAGCGCATCTACCGCGAGGTCAAGGTCAACGCCATCGGCGGTGGTACCGAGGAGATCATGAAGGATTTGGCATCGAGGCAGATGGGGTTGTGAAAGTCTCCTCCGTCATGCCCGGGCTTGTCCCGGGCATCCACGTTCTTGCTGCCGGGTGACGAAGGCGTGGATGGCCGGGACAAGCCCGGCCATGACGAGCACATCAGAGATACCGAGAGCTGAGCTGACAAAAATGCTGTTCACCGCAGACCACGACGACATCCGTCGGTCCTTGCAGAAATTCATCGCCAACGAGATCAACCCTCACGTCGATGACTGGGAGAAGGCCGACATCTTCCCGGCGCATGAGCTGTTCAAGAAGATGGGCAGCCTCGGCTTCCTCGGCCTGAACAAGCCCGTGGAGTTCGGCGGCTCCGGCCTCGATTATTCCTATGCGCTGATGATGGCGGAGGAGCTCGGGGCCATCACCTGCGGCGGCGTGTCGATGGCGATCGGGGTGCAGACCGACATGGCGACGCCAGCGCTGGCGCGGTTCGGCTCGGACGAGGTGCGGCGCGAGTTTCTGGCGCCGTCGATCGCCGGCGACTATGTCGCCTGCATCGGCGTCTCCGAACCCGGCGCCGGGTCGGACGTGGCTTCGATCAAGACCAATGCGCGTTCCGACGGCGACGATTACGTCATCAATGGCGGCAAGATGTGGATCACCAACGGCACCCAGGCCGACTGGATCTGCTTGCTCGCCAACACCGGCGAGGGGCCCGTTCACCGCAACAAGTCGCTGATCTGCGTGCCCATGAAGAGCAAAGGCGTCACCGTCGCGCGAAAACTCGACAAGATGGGCATGCGCTCGTCGGACACCGCGCAGATCTTCTTCGACAATGTCCGCGTGCCCAAGCGCAACCGGATCGGCGAGGAGGGCACAGGCTTTACCTACCAGATGATCCAGTTCCAGGAGGAGCGGCTGTGGGGCGCGGCCGCCTGCCTCAAGGCGCATGAATACATCATCGATCAGACCATCGAATACACCCGCAACCGAAAGGCGTTCGGGAAGTCGATCCTCGACAATCAGGTCGTGCACTTCAAGCTGGCGGAGATGCAGACCGAGGTCGAGCTGCTGCGCGCGCTGATCTATCGGGCCGCGGAGCAGCTGGTCGCCGGCGAGGACGTGACGCGGCTTGCGACCATGGCCAAGCTGAAGGCCGGGCGACTTGGCCGGGAGCTCACCGACGCCTGCTTGCAATATTGGGGTGGAATGGGCTTTACCAACGAGACGCCGGTCAGCCGCGCCTATCGCGACAGCCGCCTGACCTCGATCGGCGGCGGCGCCGACGAGGTCATGCTGATGGTCCTGTGTAAGATGATGGGCACGCTGCCCGGCAGCAAAGGAAGTGCTTGATGATCACGCTCTATCACTGCGACGCTGCGCGCTCGTTCCGTCCGCTTTGGATGCTGGAGGAGATGGGGCTGCCTTATGAATTGAAGATGCTGCCGTTCCCGCCGCGGGTGTTCGCCAAGGACTATCTCGGCATCAATCCGCTCGGCACTATCCCCTTTTTGATCGACGGCGAGACGCGGATGACTGAGTCCTCCGGCATCTGCCACTATCTCGGCATCAAATATGGTCCGACGCCGCTGATGGTCGGATCTGAGGATCCCGCCTATGGCGCGTTCCTGAACTGGATGTATTTCAGCGACGCCACGTTAACCTTCCCACAGACGCTGGTGCTCAGATACACCCAGCTCGAGCCGGAGGAGCGCCGCAATCCGCAGGTCGCCGGCGACTATGCGAAATGGTTCTTGGGACGCTTGCGCGCCGTCGAGGCAGCCACCGCAAATGCCGAAACCTTGTGCGCCGGCCGCTTCACAGCCGCTGACATTGTCATCGGTTATGCGCTCCGCCTCGCCGACAACATTGGGCTGGCCAAGGATTTTGGGCCAAATGTCGCAGCCTATTGGGCGCGCTTGCAGCAGCGTGACGGCTTCAAGCGCGCCGTTGCTGCGGAGCAAAAGGCCGGCTCCGAGCAGAACGTCGCGCCCAGGGTGCGGGCGTAGTTGTCGTCCCGGCGAAGGCCGGGACCCATACTCCCAGAAACATGTTTTGCGAAGATTGGTCGTTCGGGATTGATATCGCCTACATCGATAGACCTCGCGGTATGGGTCCCGGCCTCCGCCGGGACGACCAAGAGTTCCGGGTCTTTCTTTGCCCTCCGGGAACGCCGATCTTTGCGCGTCAATGACAGCGCTATCTCACCGTGACAGCGCTCAAATTTCCGCTAAGGTGACCTCCGTCCGCAGCGGCCAGAGAGCCGCGCGAGGAGGATCCCCATGGAAGATAAAGGTCGCGAATCCGACCATTTGATGCTGATCACGCCGGAGCGGGTATTCTATGCCGGCCTGCTCGGACGCCCCCGCAAACGGACCCCCGGCTGTTGCCACGTCTATGTGGCGGTGAAGGGCAATCTGCATCTGACGATCGACGATGTCCTCGCCACCGGCGAACTGTTCGTCACCCTGCCGAACCAGCGGCATTCCATCGCCAGCGACTATCGCACTGCAATCAGCGTGACGCTCGAACCCGAGAGCATGCCGGACGGCGTGCTGGAGGCCTTGGCCCAGCGGCTGACCGGACCGGACAGTGCCGTCTATGCCCGCAAGATCCTCGCCGCCTATGCGCTGCTGCGTCAGCGCCGCTACGGTGACATTACCACCGCCGAGTTCGACGAGATGTGTTTTGGCGAGGCGTTGCCGCGCCGCGTGCTCGACCCACGCGTCACGCGTGCCGTCGCGCGCATCGAGCGCTTCTCCGGCGAGCCGGTCACGGCCGATACCTGTGCGGCCGAGGCGGGCCTCTCGGCCTCGCGCTTCCTGCATTTGTTCAAGGAAGAGACGGGCATCTCGTTCCGGTCTTTCCGCGCCTGGAAGCGCGCGCGGCATTTGCTGCACTTCGCCAACCAGGACCTCAATCTCGCCCACCTCGCGCAGGACATCGGCTATCCCGATTCCACCCACTTCAGCCACTCGATCCGCCGCTTCTACGGCTTGAAGCCGCGCGCGATCTTCGTCGGCTCGCGCGATCTTGCGATCTATCGCAGCACCGAGACGGTGCGGCTCGCGGAGGCTTCGTAGGGTGGGTTAGCGCCGCTCTCGTAGGGTGGGCAAAGCGAAGCGTGCCCACCATCGTCACCAAACACCGAGATGTGGTGGGCACGGCGCAAAGCGCCTTTGCCCACCCTACGATAGCTCGTCCTTAGCTAGCTTCTCCGCGCAAGAAGCTGCATGCCGCCCATCACATGATCGCAAGTGTTGAATTCTCAACATGCGAGACATCCAAGTCATGAGCGTCAAGGCATGAGCGACAAGGCCGTCATCACCTGCGCGCTGAACGGCGTGCTCACCGATCCGAAGCAGCACAACGTGCCTGTGACGCCCGAAGAGATGGCGCGCGAGGCCAAGGCTGCGTTCGATGCCGGCGCGTCCATCATGCACATCCATCTGCGCCAGCAGGCGCCGAACAAGGGACATCTTCCGTCCTGGGAGGTCAGCGTCAGCAAGGAGATCCAGCAGGCGATCCGCGAGGCCTGTCCGGGCGTGATCATCAACCACACCTCGGGGGTGTCAGGGCCGAACTACTCAGGCGCGCTCGACTGCATCCGTGAGACGAAGCCGGAGATCGCAGCCTGCAATGCCGGCTCGCTGAACTATCTGAAGGTCAAGGCCGACAACACCTGGGCCTGGCCGCCGATGATGTTCGACAACGCGGTCGAGAAGGTGAAGGACTATCTCGACGTCATGAACGCGGTCGGCACCATCCCCGAGTTCGAATGCTTCGACGTCGGCATCGTCCGCTGCGTCGGGATGTATCACCAGGTCGGCATGTACAAGGGGCCACTCGAATATAACTTCGTGATGGGCGTCGCCTCGGGCATGCCTGCTGATCCCGAGCTGCTGCCGATCCTGATCAAGCTGAAGCGGCCCGAAGCGAATTTTCAGGTCACCGCCATCGGCCGCGAAGAGATCTGGCCGCTGCATCAGCGCTGCGCCGAGCTCGGCGGTCATCTGCGTACCGGGCTGGAGGACACCTTCTATCTCGCCGACGGCAAGAAGGTGACGTCGAACGGCCAGCTGATCGAAGCGGTCGCCGCCTGCGCCCGCCGTGCCGGCCGCGAGATCGCAAGCCCCGCCGAGGCGCGGAAGATCTTTGGGACGAATCGGTAAGGTATCGCCTCACGGTCATTGCGAGCGCAGCGAAGCAATCCAGAGTGCATCCGCGGAAACAGACTGGATTGCTTCGTCGCTTCGCTCCTCGCAATGACGGGTAGGATAGATTTATGTCCATTCTCGAAAACACTATCTCGCCCGGCAGCACCGCCTACCACGCCAACCGCGACGGCATGCTTGCGCTGATCGACCGCATGCGCGCGCTGGAAGAGCGCACGCGGGCAGCGTCCGCCGCAGCAAAGGACCGCTTCCACAAGCGCGGCCAGCTGCTGCCGCGCGAGCGCGTCGCGCTGGTGCTTGATCCCGGCGCGCCCTTCATTGAGCTGTCGACGCTCGCCGGTTACATGTTCGACGTTCCGGATCCGGCCAAGAGCGTGCCCGGCGGCGGCGTCATTGCCGGCATCGGCTTTGTTTCGGGCGTCCGCTGCATGGTCAGTGCTAGTGATTCCGGTATCGATGCCGGTGCACTGCAACCCTACGGTCTCGACAAGACGCTGCGGGTGCAGGAGTTGGCACTGGAGAACAAGCTGCCTTACGTCCAGCTCGTCGAAAGCGCCGGCGCCAATCTGTTGCGCTACCGCGTCGAGGATTTTGTCCGCGGCGGCAACATCTTTCGCAATCTCGCGCGGCTCTCGGCTGCGGGATTACCCGTCGTCACCGTGACGCACGGCTCGTCCACCGCCGGCGGCGCCTATCAGACTGGTCTCTCCGACTACATCGTCATGGTCCGCGGCCGCACCCGCGCCTTCCTTGCGGGGCCGCCACTCCTAAAAGCCGCGACCGGTGAGATCGCGACCGAGGAGGAGCTCGGCGGCGCCGAGATGCACACCCAGGTGTCCGGCCTCGGCGACTATCTCGCCGAGGACGATCGCGACGCACTTCGCATCGCGCGCGAGATCATGGCGGCGCTGCAATGGGAGCGGCCGGGCAGGGTGGCTGCGCAGTTCAAGCCGCCGCGCTACGACCAGGACGAGCTGCTCGGCATCATGCCGATGGACCACAAGCGCCCGGTGGACATGAAACAGGTGATCGCGCGCATCGTCGACGATTCCGACTTCACCGAGATGGCGCCGAACTACGGTCCCGCCACGGTCTGCGGTCATGCCCGCATCGAAGGCCAGGCGATCGGCATCATCACCAACAACGGTCCGCTCGATCCCGCCGGCGCCAACAAGGCGACGCATTTCATTCAGGCCTGCTGCCAGACCCGCACGCCGTTGCTCTATCTGAACAACACCACCGGCTACATGGTCGGCAAGGCCTATGAGGAAGCCGGCATGATCAAGCACGGCTCGAAGATGATCCAGGCGGTGACCTCGGCGACGGTGCCGCAGATCACCATCTATTGCGGCGCCTCGTTCGGCGCCGGCAATTACGGCATGTGCGGGCGCGGCTTCCATCCGCGTTTCTGCTTCTCCTGGCCGAACGCCAAGACCGCCGTGATGGGCGGTGAGCAGGCTGCAGAAACCATGGCGATCGTGACCGAGGCCGCCGCCGCGCGCCGCGGCAAACCGGTCGAGAAGGACAAGTTAGAGGCCATGAAGGCGCAGATTATCGGCGTGTTCGACGGCCAGATGGACGTGTTCTCGACCAGCGCGCGCGTCCTCGACGACGGCGTGATCGACCCGCGCGACACCCGCGCGGTTCTGTCCGAGGTGCTCGCGATCTGCCGCGAGGGCGATGCACGCACACCCCAGCGCATGCAGTTCTCGGTGGCTCGCCCATGAGGAACGGATCAGTGCAGCACCGGCCGTTCTTCAAGGTCCTGATTGCCAATCGCGGCGAGATCGCGCTACGCGTGATGCGCAGCGCGCGGCAACTCGGCCTCGGCGTCGTCGCGGTCTATTCGGATGCCGATCGCGATGCGCTCCACGTGCGGCAGGCGGATCAGGCCGTGCGCATCGGCGAAGCGCTGCCGGCGCACTCCTATCTCAACATCCCCGCGATCATTGCCGCGGCCAGGGCGAGCGGCGCGGACGCCGTGCATCCCGGCTATGGCTTTCTTGCCGAGAACGAGGAGTTTGCGAGAGGCTGCAAGGATGCTGGCCTCGTCTTCATCGGCCCGTCGCCGCAGGCGATCGAGGCGATGGGCAACAAGGCCGGCGCCAAGGAGATCATGAGGAAGGCGGGCGTGCCCGTCGTGCCTGGCTATCAGGGCGTCGACCAGGGTGACGAGGTGATGCTGTCGGAGGCCAAAAAGATCGGCTTCCCCGTGATGATCAAGGCGGTGGCCGGCGGCGGTGGACGTGGCATGCGGCTCGTCACCGACGCCGCATCTTTCCCCGATGCCCTGCGCAGCGCAAGGTCGGAGGCGAAGGCCGCGTTCGGCGATCCCACGGTCATCCTCGAACGGGCGATCCTGAACCCGCGCCATATCGAGATCCAGGTGTTCGGCGACAGCCACGGCAACGCGATCCATCTCGGCGAGCGCGATTGCTCGGTGCAGCGGCGGCACCAGAAGCTGATCGAGGAGGCGCCGTCGCCCGCGGTGACGCCGGAGCTGCGCGCGAAAATGGGCGAGGTGGCCGTCGCGGCCGTGAAGGCGCTGCGCTATGAGGGCGCCGGCACGCTGGAATTTTTGCTCGATGCGAGCGGCGAGTTCTACTTCATGGAGATGAACACGCGGCTTCAGGTCGAGCATCCCGTGACCGAGGCGATCACCGGGCTCGACCTCGTCGAGCTTCAGCTGCGCGTTGCGCGCGGCGAGCAATTGCCGGTGAAGCAGCAGGATATCCGCTTCGAAGGCCACGCCATCGAGGTGCGACTCTGCTCGGAAGATGCCGCACACGATTTCATGCCGCAGTCCGGCCGCATGGCGCGCTGGCAGGTGCCGGAAGGATTGCGCATCGAGCATGCGCTACAGTCGGATACGGAGATCCCGCCGTTCTACGATTCCATGATCGCCAAGGTGATCAGCCATGGCACAACGCGCGAGGAGGCGAGGGGGCGGTTGATCGTTGGCCTGGAGCAGCTCACGGCTTTTGGCGTGACCACAAACCAGGCGTTCCTGATGTCGTGCCTGCGTCATTCCGGCTTTGCCAAGGGCGAGGCGACGACGGCGTTCATCGGCGCGCATCGCGACGAGCTGCTGACACCGCGCGCGGACAGCGCATTCGGCGTCGCACTCGCGGGCCTGCTGCTTTACGTCACCAGCCCGCAGGCACCATCGTGGCGTGATGGACGGAGCCTCGCGGCAACGTTCCCACTGCCGGCGAAAATCGAGATCGCCGGCCAGATACACGAACTCGAAGTCACCCGCGCTCGCGATGGCAGCTACACCGTCGCTGCTGACGGCCGTCAGGACAGGTTCGAGATCGAGCAGTTCGATGCCGACGCCATCCGCTTCCGCCATGACAGCGTAATGGACAGCGCAAGATTCCTGCGCGATGGCGATCGGCTCTACCTCCAGCATCGCGGTATCCCGCTCGCGGTAAATGATCTCACGCTAGCCGCGCCGAAGGCTGCCGCGAGCAACGGCGGTGACGGCAAGGTCCGCGCTGCCCTGAACGGCCGCGTCGTCGCCGTCCTGGTCAAGCCGGGCGATCGCGTCACTGTCGGTCAACCGGTGATGACGCTGGAAGCGATGAAGATGGAGCACGTCCACAAGGCCGGCATTGACGGCGTGGTTGAGGCGATCGACGTCGCCGAGGGCGAGCAGGTGACCATGGGCAGGATCGTGGCGGAGATCGGGGCAGGTTAGGGCGGCGAGCGCAGTATCGTAGGGTGGGCTAAGGCGCATAGCGCCGTGCCCACCGTCGTGCGGCGGTTGCGTCTGGGATGGTGGGCACGCTTCGCTTTGCCCACCCTACGGGATCTTCGCCGGGACGACATTAGAGACATTAGAGAGGTCGCCCCGTTCCCTCATTGAGCAAACACGCCACCCGATGTCCGCCAGCCGCCTCCACCAGGGCCGGCCGTTCCGTCTTGCACCGTTCCATTGCGAACCGGCAGCGGGTATGAAACGCGCAGCCCGAGGGCGGATTGACCGGGCTCGGTACGTCGCCATCGACCAGCGGCGCAAGTTTTTTCGCGAGCGGATTGGCGACCGGCACCGAGGCCAGCAGCGCCTGCGTGTACGGATGCCGCGGGTTGCGGAACAATTCGTCCTTGTCGGCGATCTCGACGATCCGCCCGAGATACATCACCGCGACACGGTGGCTGATATGCGCGACCACGGCGAGATCGTGCGCGATGAAGAGATAGGAGAAGCCGTGCCGCCGCTGCAGGTCGATCAAAAGATTGATCACTTGCGCCTGGATCGAGACGTCGAGCGCGGAGACCGGCTCGTCGCAGACGATCAGCCGCGGCTCCAGCGCAAGCGCCCGCGCGATGCAGATGCGCTGACGCTGGCCGCCGGAGAATTGATGCGGGAAATTGCGCATCTGATCGGGTCTTAGGCCCACCTGCTCGAACAGTCTCGCGACGCGCGCCTCCAGCGCCTTGCCGGTGGCGAGCCCATGCACGGCCAGCGGCTCGCCGACGATGTCGCCCGCGGTCATGCGCGGATTGAGCGAGGCGAATGGATCCTGGAACACGATCTGCATCGAGCGGCGGTGCGGCCGCAGCGCCGTCTTGGAGAGATGGGTGATGTCTTCGCCTTCCAGACGGATCTGGCCCGAGGTCGGCTCGACCAGCCGCAGCACGCTGCGCGCCACGGTCGACTTGCCGCAGCCGGATTCGCCGACGAGGCCAAGCGTTTCGCCAACACCAAGCGCGAACGAGACGCCATCGACCGCGTGCACGGTGCCGACCTGCCGGCGCAGCACGCCCGCGCGCACGGGATAGTGCTTGATCAAGTCCGTGACCTCGAGCAGCGCCTCGCTCATGCGACCTCCGCCACTTCCTCCGCGCGCCAGCAGGCGGCGAGATGGCCGCCGCCCCAATCGGCAAGCGGCGGATATTCGTCCTGGCAGCGCTTGATCGCGAGCGGGCAGCGTGGCGCGAAGGCGCAGCCTTTCGGCAGCCGCACCAGCGACGGCACGGTGCCGGGAATTTCGTTCAGCCGCGGCGGCGCGGCGACGCCGGACGCCGGCACGGCTGGAATCGAAGCCATCAGCCCCCGCGTATAGGGATGCTTTGGCGATGCAAACAGCGCTTCGACGCTGGCTTCCTCGACCTTGCGGCCCGCATACATCACGATCACGCGCTGTGCGGTCTGCGCGACGACGCCGAGATCGTGCGTGATCAGCACGAGCCCAGTGCCGAGCTCCTTCTGAAGGTCGAGGATCAGCGCCAAGATCTGTGCCTGGATCGTGACGTCGAGCGCGGTGGTCGGCTCGTCCGCGATCAGCAGCGCCGGACGGCACGCCAGCGCCATCGCGATCATCGCGCGCTGGCGCATGCCGCCGGAGAGCTGGTGCGGATATTCGCGTGCGCGCCGCGCCGGCTCGGGGATGCGTACCAGCCGCAGCATCTCGACTGCGATATCCGCGGCCTCCTTGGCCGACAAGTTCCGGTGCAGGCGCACCGCCTCGACGATCTGGTCGCCGATCCGCATCACCGGATTGAGCGAGGTCATCGGTTCCTGAAAGATCATGGAGATGCGGTTGCCCCTGACAGCACGCATCTTCGATTCATCCAGCGCCAGCAGATCGGTGCCTTCGAGCATGACGGAGCCGCCGACAATGCGGCCCGGCGGATCAGGCACCAGCCGCATCAGCGACAGCGCCGTGACGCTCTTGCCGCACCCGGATTCGCCGACGATCGCCAGCGTCTCGCCGCGCCTCACGCTGAAGGAGACGTCGTCAACCGCCTTGAAGAGTCCCGAATTGGTGAAGAACACCGTCTTCAGGTTCTTCACGTCGAGCACGAGGTCGGATTTATCAGCCATCAGCCGCGCTGCCGGGGATCGAGGATGTCACGCAGGGCGTCGCCGAACAGATTGGCACCGAAGACGGCGAGGCTGATGGCGATGCCCGGGAAGATCACCAGCCACGGCGCGGTGCGGACATATTCGGCAGCCGATTCCGAGAGCATACGCCCCCACGACGGATAAGGTTCGGGAATGCCGAGGCCGAGGAAGGACAGCGAAGCCTCGGTGAGGATGGTCGAGCCGAGCTGGGCAGTCGCCAGCACGATCAGCGGCGCCAGCGTATTCGGCAGCACGTGGCGCAGCGCGATCCGCATCTCGCTCATGCCGATCGATTTCGCGGCCTCCACGAAGGGCTGTTCGCGCAGTGCGAGCGTATTGGCGCGGATGACGCGCGCGACGGTCGGGATCAGCGGAATGGCGATGGCGATGATCACGTTCGGCAGCGACGGGCCAAGCGCGGCGGTCATTACCAGCGCCAGCACCAAGAGGGGCAGCGCCTGGAGAACGTCGGAGACGCGCTGGAACACGAGGTCGACCCAGCCGGAGAGATAACCGGAGGTGAGGCCGACGATCACGCCGATCGAGCCGCCGAGCGCCGTGGAGCCAAGCCCGACCGCGAGCGAGATCCGTGCACCGTGGATGATGCGGCTGAACACGTCGCGGCCGAAGGAATCGGTGCCCATCCAGTGCGCCAGGCTCGGGCGCGCCAGCGCGCGGGCGGAGTCGACCGTCAGTGGATCGTAGCGTGCGATGAAATCGGCGAAGATTGCGGTGAGCACGAACACCGTCATGATGACGAGCCCGGCCGCGCCAAGTACGTGCCGCTGCGCCATGAACAGCACGCGCCGCCAGCCGCCGGTCGCATGCGCCCCGGCCCGTCTCAGTTCAACGTCAAAGTCGATCGCGGCCAAACTGATCTCCTAATCCGTGTACCTGATGCGCGGGTCGAACACCGCGTAGAGCATGTCGACGGTGAAATTCGCGAACACGACCACGACCGCGATGAACATCACGAGGTTCTGCACGATCGGATAATCGCGCCAGCGGATCGCCTCGACCAGGAAGCGGGCGACGCCGGGGATGTTGAACACGGTCTCGGTGACGATCAGTCCGCCGATCAGGAACGCCGCCTCGATGCCGATCACGGTGATGACCGGCAGGATCGCATTCTTCAGCGCGTGGTGATAGTTCACGGCGGCATCGGATGCGCCCTTGGCGCGGGCGGTGCGGATATAATCCTGCCGCAGCACCTCCAGCATGGAGGAGCGGGTGATGCGCATGGTCAGCGCGGCGCTGCGGAAGCCAACGGCGGCCGCCGGCACGGCATAGGTGGCAAATGCCTCGAGCCAAGTCTGCGGATTGGGATTGAAGATCGGCATCTGGCCGAACATTGCCACCGACGCGGTGAGGATCAAAAGGCCGAGCCAGAACGAGGGCAGCGACAATCCGCTGAGGCTGACGACACGCAGCGCATAGTCGAGCCGGGTGCCCTGCTTCACGGCGCTGATGACGCCGAGCGGGATGCCGATGGACGCCGAGAACAACAGCGCGAGGCCAGCAAGCCGCGCCGTGATCGGAATCCGCGGCAGGATCTCCTGAAGCGCCGGCTTCTCCGAGACGTAGGAGTAACCAAAGTCGCCGCGCAGAAGACCGCTGATCCAGTGCCAATATTGCACGATCAGCGGCTGATCGATGCCGAGCTCCTTCTCCAGATTGGCCTTGTCGGCGGGATCGACATAGCCGGCCGCGGCGAACAGGATGTCGACGATGTTGCCGGGGACGACGCGCAGCAGGAAGAAGATGACGATCGAGATCCCGAACAGGGTCACGAGCATCAGGAACAGGCGTCGCACCAGATAGGCAAACATGCACCGCCTCCTGTCGAACGCCTCAGCCGCCCGCGTTACTTGTCGAGCCAGACGTCCTCATAGCGAAAGCCGTTATAAGAGCTGTTCGACATGATCGTGATCCCCTTGACATAGGGCTGCCAGCAGGTGCCGGCCCGCGCATGGAAGATGATCGGACGGGCAACATCCTCCTGCAGCTTCTTGTCGATGTCCCAGACCAGCTGCTTGCGCTTGCCAACATCGATCTCCTGCGACTGCACGTCGAACAGCTTCTCGATCTCCTTGTTGCAATAATTGGTGTAGTTCCGCTCCGAGCCGCAAGAGTAGTTCTCGTAGAAAGACTGGTCGGGATCGTCGACGGAATTTCCGGTCAGGTTCAGGCCAAGCATGTAATCCTTGCGTGCGACCTTCGGGAACCAGTTCGCGGTTTCCACGACGTCGAGCTCGCCGTCGATATAGATGTTCTTGAGCTGGTCGATCAGAATCACCGCGGGATCGCGATATTCCGCGAGATTGCGTGTCGAGACCTTCACGGCGAGGTGCTTGTCGGGGCCGTAGCCGGCCTTCTGCATCAGCTTTCTGGCCTCCTCCCGGCTCGCGTTCACGTTCGGCCCATAGCCTGGGATGGTCTCCAGCTTGTCCTTGGGCATGCCCCAGATGCCCTGCGGCGGCGGCAGCATGGTGCCGCCGATATCGGCTTGGCCCTCGAACAGGATGTCGACGAAGGCTTTGCGGTCGAGCGCCATCGCCATCGCCCGGCGGATGTCGATGTTGTCGAACGGCGCGGAAGTCGAATTGACGATGATGTTGGTCGAAACGTTGGTCGGCTCGACTGCGCAGATCGCGTTTGGCGCCTGTGACTTGATATCCTTGAGGAGCGGGATCGTGATGTGCGTCGGGAAGGTCATGTCGAACTTGCCGGCGACGAAGGCGAGGATCGCGGTCGAGCGGTTCGTGATGATCGTGTACTCGATGCCGTCGAGATAGGGCAGGCCCTTCTTCCAGTAGTCCGCGTTTCGCGTCAGCTTGATCGATTCATTGGCCTTGAACTCGACGAACTTGAACGGGCCGGTTCCGACCGGATGGGTGCGCATGTCGGCCGGCGAGACGTGACAGGGGTAGATCGGCGTATAACCGGATGCGAGCATCGCCAGCAGCGACGGTTGTGGCCGCTTCAGGTCGAAGGAGACCTCGAAATCGCCATTCGGCCTGACGTCGTTGACCTCGTTGTACCAGGCCTTGCGCGGATTCTGCCGCAGCTTCTGCTGCGATTTGCCCATCAGGAGGTCGAAAGTGCATTTGACGTCGGCCGACGTGAACGGCTTGCCGTCATGCCATTTGACGCCCTGGCGCAGTTTGAAGGTCAGCTTCTTGTTGTCGCCGCTCCAGGACCAGCTCTCGGCCAGCTCTGGCCTCAGGGTATCAGGGCTGTTCTGCGCGATGTGCTGGTCATAGATGACCAGATTGTTGAACACCCCCATGAAGGGCACGTTGATCGAATAGGTCGCACCCTCGAGGATGGACGCATTGGCCGGGCTGTCGCGATGATACATCCGCAGGATCCCGCCCTGCTTGGGCTCGCCGGCAAGCGCAATGGTCGAAAACGCCAGCAAAGATAGCGCCGCCGTCGCGGCGAGCGCCCGCACGCTCCGCATCCTCGTCCTCCCTGGACATCGGCCTTTTGGCCTGTTTGAGGGGACGATAGCGATGGGCGTGGAGGGAGGCAACCGGCAAGGCCGTCCACGCTCTCGACAATTCGGATGACGGAAGGCCGCAGGGCTTCATTCTCTCACGATGCGAGAGTGCAGGTGCGAAGGGACGGTTCCTGTATCGATGTTAGGGCGCAAGCCACATCAACAAACTCCGGTGTCGTCCCGGACAAGCGCGCCCCAAGCGCGCGCCGATCCGGGACCCATAGCCACAGGGAGTGGTTTGGCGAAGACTTCGGAGTTGCCTGCCCGCGCGACGATTGTTCCCTTTGGCTATGGGTCCCGGGTTCGCGACCTCGTCGCGCCCCGGGACGACGGCTGAGTGTGGCTGCGCCTCACACGATCCGCGATGCCTTGTTCCCCCAGTACCGGTCCCGCAGCAGCCGCTTGTACAGTTTCCCCGTAGGCAGCCGCGGCAATTCCTTTTCGAAATCGACCGAGCGCGGCACCTTCTGCCGCGACAGCGATTTTGCGCAGAACGCGATCAGCTCTTCCGCGAGCGCGGGGCCCGGCACCACGCCCGGCATCGGCTGCACCACCGCCTTCATCTCTTCGCCGAGATCGGCATTGGGCACGCCGAACACCGCGGCGTCGGCGACCTTCGGGTGGGTGATCAGCAGATTTTCGCACTCCTGCGGGTAGATGTTCACGCCACCGGAGATGATCATGAAGGTCGCGCGATCGGTGAGGTAGAGAAAGCGGTCCTTGTCGACATAGCCGACGTCGCCGACCGTGCTCATGCTGCCGTCGGCCGAGCGCGCCTCCCGGGTCTTCTCGGGGTCGTTGAAATATTCGAACGGCGAGGCGGTCTTGAACCAGACCTGGCCCGGCGTGCCGGTCGGGCATTCCCTCATGTTCTCGTCGAGGATGTGGAGGTCGCCGAGCAGCACCTTGCCGACGGTGCCGCGATGGGCCAGCCACTCCTCGCTGTTGCAGGCGGTGAAGCCGAGGCCCTCGGTGGCGCCGTAATATTCGTGGATGATCGGGCCCCACCATTTGATCATGTCGTCCTTGACGAGGGCCGGGCAGGGCGCCGCGGCGTGGATCGCGATCTCCAGCGAGGAGAGGTCGTAGCGCTTTCGCGCCTCCTCCGGCAGCTTCAGCACGCGCGAGAACATCGTCGGCACCAGCTGGGTGTGGGTGATGCCCCATTGCTCGACGAGCTCAAGGTAACGCTCCGGATCGAAACTCTCCATGATGATCACGGTGCCGCCCATGCGGATCGTGAGATTGACCGCCGCCTGCGGCGCCGAGTGATAGAGCGGCGCCGGCGACAGATAGACCATGCCCTCGCGGTAGTGCCAAAGTTTCGTCAGGAAATCGAACAGCGGCAGATTGTGCTTTGGCGGCTCCTCCGGCAGCGGCCGCAGGATGCCCTTGGGCCGTCCGGTCGTGCCCGACGAATACAGCATGGCGGTGCCGAGCCACTCGTCTGCGATCGGCGTCGTCGGCAGATCGGCGGTCACCTCGGCAAGGCCGACGATGCGGTCGCTCTCGCCCGGGCCATCGGCGACGATGCAGAGCTTGACGTCGGGGCAGGCCTGGATCGCCTCTCGCGCGATGTTGAGTTTCGCCACCGACGTGATCAGGATCTTGGATTGGCTGTTGACGAGGAGATAGGCGAGCTCGCCCGGTGTCAGGAAGGAGTTGATGCAGGTGTAGTAGAGGCCAGAGCGCTCGCCTGCGCCGCAGGCCTCGAGATAGCGCGAATTGTTCTCCATGAAGATTGAATAATGATCGAGCCGGTTCAGGCCGTGCCTGCGAAACAGATGCGCGAGGCGGTTGCTGCGTGCCTCCAGCTCGCGATAGGTAACGGTCTCGCCCGTCGCCGCCATGATGAAGGCAGGCTGGAGCGGGCGTAGGCGGGCATGCTGACCTGGGTACATCAGTCCTCCGGCTTTTGGATCATGCGGCAAGAAGCAGGATTTCGCGCACCTGCGCCGGGCTGTCGATCCTGCGCGGATTGTGCGGGATCCAATTCGTCCGCATCGCCTGTGCGGCGATGGCGTCGAAATGCTCCGGCGACACGCGCACCTCGGCGAGGCTGCGCGGCATGCCGAGCGAACGGATGAAGGCATCGAGCACGTCGGCGGCATCTCGGCCAGGAAAGCCCATGGTGGCCGCGACGATCATCTGGCGCTCGGCATTGTCGGGCGCATTCCAGCGCATCACCGCCGGCAGCATGACGCAGGAGGTGTAACCGTGCGGCACGTCGAAGGCCGCGCCCAGCGCGTAGCCGATGCCGTGGCTCGCACCCATCGGCACGCCCGCTGCGAGTGCGCCCATCGACAGCCAGGTACCGATCTGCGCATCCATCCGCGCGTCGAGATCGGTGGGATCGGCCTTCACCCGCGGCAGCGCGTCGGCGAGCATGGCGAGGCCCTTCACCGATTGCGCGTCGGCATAGGGATGCGTCTCGCGCGAGCAGATCGCCTCGACGCAATGGTCGACGGCGCGGACGCCGGTCGACAGGAACAGCCATTCCGGCGTGTGCACGGTGATGGCGGGATCGAGGATGGTCGCGCGCGGCACCATGAGCGGATGCCGCAGCATCTGTTTCACATGCGTGCTGCGGTCGGTCACGCCCGCAATCGCGCTGAACTCGCCGCCGGCGATCGTGGTCGGCACGCTGATCTGGCGCACGCTTGGCGCGGTCATCTCGGGTGCGACGCCCTTGTGCACGCGGATGCGCTCGATGCCGCCGATATCGTCGATGCCGTTGGCGAGGCAAAGCTGCACCGCCTTGGCGCCGTCGGTGATGGAGCCGCCACCGACGGTGACGATCAGCTCGGCATTCACCTCGCGCGCCGCATGGGTGGCGGCGATCACCGCCTCGCGCGGCGTATGCGCCGGCATGGCGTCGAACAGGCCGGCGCAGCGCTCGCCGAGCGCCTCCCTGATCTTCGTGATCTCGTCGGTCTGCCGGTTGAGCGTGCCCGAGACCATCAGGAAGGCGCGGCGCGTTCCCAGCCGGTCCATCTGCGCGACGATGGCTTCGGCTGCGGGATGGCCGAACACGACCTCCTCGATCGCGCCATAAACGACACGTCCCTGGTGCACGCTTGTCCTCCCCGGACAATTCGTCTTGTTTTTGTAAGGAGAAGTCTAGCCGAGCCCGCCGCGCCCGTCATGCGCGAAGACGCTGGCCGCGTCTTCTCCCTCTCCCCGCCTGCGGGGAGAGGGTTGGGGTGAGGGGGCCCTCCGCAAGAAAGGTGATGATAGGACTCGCGGAAGCTCCCCCTCACCCGGATCGCATCTTGCGATGCGATCCGGCCTCTCCCCGCACGCGGGGAGAGGCGAAGACTGCGCCTCCTCCATTCATGAGCCCCGCGAATAAGTCCAATCGAATTCCGCCCGCTAATCATCGCGTGCGAGGCCGGCTGGTCCCCCTGTCAACCCGCCATCCGGTCAGGGCATGCGGCCGGGCATTGCGCGTGCATTGGTCTTGAAGAGTTCATCATTGCCGCCCATGTTGTGTCCCCCGCGAGTGGGCGCTTATCCCGCATTTTCCGCGGCTTTTATGCGAGGACCTGGGATGACTGGACCGGACGGAAGCGAGCAGTTTGTCAAAAAGCACGATTTCGTTCAGCACAGCGCAATTGCCGGGCTTCTTGCCGCGGCATTCGCCCTGTCCGGCTGCGACAAGCTGGCGTCACAGGCCGCTGCCCCGCCGCCGGCGCCGGTGACGGTCGCCCAACCGGTCAAGCGCACTGTCACTGATTGGGACGAGTTCACCGGTCGCTTCGAGGCGGTCGAGGAGGTGCAGGTGCGCCCCCGCGTCGGCGGCTTCGTCAACTCGGTCGAGTTCCAGGACGGCGCCATCGTGCGTCAGGGCGATCTGCTCTACGTGATCGATTCCCGTCCGTTCGAGGCGGTGGCTACGCAGGCAGAGGGTCAGCTGTCGGATGCGCGGGCCAAAGTGGAGCTTGCCAAGCGCGAGCTCGACCGCGGCCTCAACCTGGTGCAGACCAGCGCGGTCTCGGAGCAGGTCGTCGATCAGCGCCGCCAGGCCTTGCAGGCCGCACATGCCGCCGAGACGCAGGCCGAGGGCGCGCTGAAGGCCGCCAAGCTCAACATCGAGTTCACTCATGTGACGGCGCCGCTGACCGGTCGCGTCAGCCGCCACCTCGTCAGTCCCGGCAATCTCGTGCAGGGCAGCGACAACGGCGCTTCGACGCTGCTGACCTCGATCGTCACGCTGGATCCGATCTACATCTATTTCGACATGGATGAGGCGACTTTCATCAAATACAGCAAGCTGTGGTTCGAGGGGCGGCGCCCAAGCTCGCGCGACACCGCGAACCCGGTGCAGGTGACGCTGGCCGGTGAAACCAAGCCGTCGCATGAGGGCACCGTGAACTTCCTCGACAACCGCCTCGATGTCTCGACCGGCACGCTGCGCAGCCGCGCGGTGGTCAAGAACACCGACCTGTCGATCCTGCCCGGCCAGTTCGGGCGCGTCCGCCTGATCGGCAGCGCGCCCTATGAGGCGCTGCTGATCCCGGACGTCGCTATCGCGACCGACCAGTCTCGCAAGATCGTGTTCGTGGTGAAGCCCGATGACACGGTCGAGGCGCGTCCGGTGGTGCTCGGGCCGCTCGATGACGGCCTGCGCGTGATCCGCGAAGGGTTGAAGGCGGAGGACCGCGTCATCGTCAACGGCATCCAGCGCGCCCGCGTCGGCGCCAAGGTCGCCCCGCAAACCCCGCAAGCCCCGGCCGGTGGCAAGTCATGAATCTTGGCCGCCTCTCCATCAACCAGCCCATCCTGGCGATGGTGCTGTCGATCGTGCTGCTGATCGTCGGCGCGATCGCCTACACCACGCTGCCGGTCTCCGAATATCCGCAAGTGGTGCCGCCCACCGTGGTCGTCACCACGCAATATCCCGGCGCCTCCGCGCAGACTGTATCCGACACGGTCGCAGCTCCGATCGAGCAGGAGATCAACGGCGTCGAGGACATGCTGTATCTCTACAGCCAGGCGACCTCGAACGGCCAGCTCACCATCACCGTCACCTTCAAGCTCGGCACCGATCTCGACAAGGCCCAGGTGCTGGTGCAGAACCGCGTCGCCATCGCGCAGCCGCGTTTGCCGGAGGAAGTGCAGCGCAACGGCGTCACCACGCGCAAGAACTCGCCCGACATCCTGATGGTCGTGTTCATGCTGTCGCCCGACGACACCTTCGACCAGCTCTACATCTCCAATTACGCGCTGCTCCAGGTCCGCGACCAGCTGCTGCGTCTCGACGGCGTCGGCGACATCCAGATCTTTGGCGCGCGCGACTATTCGATGCGACTGTGGCTCGATCCTGACCGGATCGCCAATCTCGGCCTGACCTCGGCCGAGGTGCTCGCGGCGATCCGCGCCCAGAACCTGCAGATCGCCGGCGGCCAGATCGCCGAGCCGCCGATCGCCGACCGCGCCTTCCAGCCGAATCTCACCTTCACGGGACGCCTGAAGGATCAGAAGCAGTTCGAGGACATCCTGATCAAGGCCGGCTCCGACGGCAGGGTCGTTCGTTTGCGCGACGTTGCCCGCATCGAGCTAGGGGCGCTGGCGTATTCCACCAACAGCTTCCTGCTGCGCAAATCGGCTGTGGCCATGCTGGTGACCCAGCGGCCCGGATCAAACGCGCTCGCGACGGCGAAAAACATCTCCGACACGATGACGAAGCTCAAGGCGAGCTTCCCTCGCGGTCTCGACTACAATATCGGCTATAATCCGACCGAGTTCATCGCGCAGTCGGTCCACGAGTTGATCAAGACCATCTACGAGGCCATGCTGCTCGTGGTCGTCGTGGTGCTGGTGTTCCTGCAGGGATGGCGGCCCGCGATCATCCCGATCATCGCGATACCGGTGTCGCTGGTCGGCACCTTCGCGGTGATGGCGGCGCTGGGCTTCTCCATCAACAATCTCACGCTGTTCGGCCTCGTGCTCGCCGTCGGTATCGTGGTCGACGACGCCATCGTCGTGGTCGAGAATGTCGAGCGGCATCTCGAGCACGGCATGAGCCGGCGCGACGCCGCGCTGAAGACGATGGAAGAGGTCGGCGGCGCGCTGGTCTCGATCGCGCTGGTGCTCTGCGCGGTGTTCGTGCCGACCGCGTTCCTGGGCGGCATTTCCGGCCAATTCTTCCAGCAATTCGCCGTCACCATCGCGGTCGCGACTGCGATCTCCTGCTTCTGCTCGCTGACGCTGTCGCCAGCGCTGGCCTCGCAGATCCTGGTGCCGCACGAAGAGAAGAAGCCGCCGGCCGCCTGGAACGTCATTGCGCGGGGCTGGGATGCCTTCACTGGCGTCTTCAACCGCGTGTTTGAGCGGCTGGCGCATGGTTATGCCGGTCTTGCCAATTTCGTGATCCGCCACTCCGTTGTGATGCTCCTGATCTACGTCGTGCTGATCGGCAGCGCCGGCTGGCTGATCGTGACCACGCCGCAGGGCTTCATTCCAGCGCAGGATCGCGGCTACGTCATCATCTCTGTACAGTTGCCGGGTGCGGCGTCACTGGCACGTACCACCGAGGTCGTGCGCGAGATCGAGCGCATCTCGCTGGATACGCCGGGCATCGTCCGCGTTGCGGCCTTCGCCGGCTTCTCCGGCGCCACCCGCACTCAGGCCGGCAATGCGGCGGCGCTGTTTCCGGTGTTCGACGAACCCGAGGCGCGGCTGAAGAAGGGGCTGTCCGCCAACGCCATCACAGCCGAGCTGCGCAAGCGTCTGTCCGCGATCCAGGGCGCGTTCATCATCGTGATTCCGCCACCGGCCGTGCCCGGCATCGGCACCGGCGGCGGCTTCACCATCCGCGTCCAGGACCGCCAGGGTCGCGGGCCTGAAATGCTCGCCGCCGCGACCGACGAGCTGGTCGCCGCCGCGCGCAAGGCGCCAAGTCTCACCTCGGTGTTCTCGCCGTTCACGGCCAACACGCCGCAGCTCTTCGTCGACATCGACCGCACCAAAGCGCAGAAGCTCGGTGTTCCTATCTCCAACATCAACGACACGATCCAGACCTATTTCGGATCGACCTATGTCAACGACTTCAATCTGTTCGGCCGCACCTACCACGTCACCGCGCAGGCCGATTTCCCCTACCGCAAGGAGCCCAGCGATCTCGCACGCCTGCGCACGCGCAACGCCTCCGGCGACATGGTGATGCTTGGCAGCGTGGTCGAGTTCAGGGATGTGTCGGGTCCCGACCGCGTCGCGCGCTATAATCTTTACGCGGCGTCCGAATTGCAGGGCGAGCCGGCGCTGGGCACCAGCTCGACCACCGCGCTCAACACCATCAAGAAGCTCGCGGACGACACGCTGCCGAGCGGCTTCAGCTTCGAATGGACCGACCTGTCCTATCAGCAGGTCACCGGCGGCAATGCCGGTCTCTACGTGTTTCCGATCTGCGTGCTGTTTGTCTATCTCGTGCTCGCCGCCCAATATGGCAGCTGGACCTTGCCGTTCGCGGTGATCCTGATCGTGCCGATGTGCCTGCTCGCCGCCACCATCGGCGTACGCATCATGGGGCAGGACGTCAACATCCTCACCCAGATCGGCTTCGTGGTGCTGGTGGGATTGGCGGCAAAGAACGCGATCCTGATCGTCGAGTTTGCGCGCGATATCGAGAACGAAGGCAAGCCGCGGCTCGAGGCCGTCATCGAGGCCTGCCGATTGCGTCTGCGGCCGATCCTGATGACGTCCTTCGCCTTCATCCTCGGTGTCCTGCCGCTGGTGATCTCGAGCGGCTCCGGCTCGGAGATGCGGCAGGCCGTCGGCGTCGCCGTGTTCTTCGGGATGATCGGCGTCACCCTGTTCGGACTTCTGTTCACGCCGATCTTCTACGTGGTGGTACGCAACCTGGCGGAGGGGCGGCGGGATAAGAAGGCGGAGGTCGCGGGCTGACCATCGTCGGGAGTCCATCAGCGTAGCCACAATCACGCTGTCGTCCCGGACAAGCGCAAGCGCAGATCCGGGACCCATAGCCACAGGATCGAGTTTGGCGAAGACTCGCGGTGACCAGCTGCGCGCGATAATTGCTCCCTGGGGTTATGGGTCCCGGCCCCCCGTGCGCAATTGCGCACTAGGCCGGGACGACGCCATTTTTCTGGGCGCGCCCATACTAACGACCTACGCCGAAATGGATGGGCACGCGTGGGGTTCTTCACTACTATCCGCGCGATTTCACAACAGAAGACTGTCGGGAGATAACATATGAAATCAGCATTTTTGGCGGCCGCTGCGTCTGCCGTATTGTTGGCGGTGCCTGCCTCGGCGCAGGGCGTCAAGATCGGCATCCTCAACGACCAGTCCGGCGTCTATGCCGACTACGGCGGCAAATGGTCGGTCGAGGCCGCCAAGATGGCGATCGAGGATTTTGGCGGCGATGTGCTCGGCCACAAGATTGAGCTTGTCACCGCCGATCACCAGAACAAGCCGGATCTCGCCAGCTCGATCGCGCGGCGCTGGTACGACGTCGAGAATGTCGACATGATCACGGAGCTGACGACCTCCTCGGTCGCGCTCGCGATCCATGAGCTTTCCAAGGAAAAGAAGAAGATCGACATCGTGGTCGGCGCCGCGACCTCGCGCCTCACCGGCGATGCCTGCCAGCCCTATGGCTTCCACTGGGCCTACGACACCCGCGCGCTCGGTGTCGGCACCGGCGGTGCGCTGACCAAGGCCGGCGGCGACACCTGGTTCTTCCTCACCGCGGACTATGCCTTCGGCTACGCGCTGGAAAAGGACACCAGCGAGATCGTCACCGCCAACGGCGGCAAGGTGGTCGGCTCGGTGCGCGTGCCGCTCAACTCGTCGGACTTCTCCTCCTTCCTGCTCCAGGCGCAGAGCTCGAAGGCGAAGATCGTCGGCCTCGCCAATGCCGGCCTCGACACCACCAACTCGATCAAGCAGGCGTCTGAGTTCGGCATCGTCGCCAGTGGCCAGAAGCTCGCGGGCCTCCTGATGACGCTCGCCGAGGTGAACGGCCTCGGCCTTCAGGCCGCGCAAGGCCTCGTATTGACCGAGGGCTATTACTGGGATCTCAACGATAAGACCCGCAATCTCGGCGAACGCTTCTTCAAGCGCACCGGGCGGATGCCAAGCATGATCCACGCCGGCACCTATTCGGCGACGCTGAGCTATCTCAAGGCGGTCAAGGCCGCCGGCACCAAGGATCCGGACGCGGTCGCCAAGAAGCTGAAGGAGCTGCCGGTCAACGACGACTTCGCGCAAGGCGGCAAGGTGCTCGAGAACGGCCGCATGGTTCACGACATGTATCTGTTCGAGGTCAAGAAGCCCTCGGAATCGAAGAAGCCCTGGGACTATTACAAGCTGCTCGCCACTGTCCCCGGCGACAAGGCCTTCTTCACCGCCAAGGAAAGCGGCTGCCCGCTGACGAAGTAGGGAGAAGGGTCACAGCGAGCACCACACCCTCGCTGTCGTCCCGGACAAGCGCAGCCCTGGCAACGCGCCAGCGTTGTCGGGAGCGGAGCGCCGATCCGGGACCCATAACCACAGGCAGAAGTGGTTACAGGGACTCGGAGTGATCGACTCGCGCTAAACCACTTTCTGTGGTTATGGGTCCCGGATCGGCGCGCGCTTGGGACGCGCTTGTCCGGGACGACGGCCGTGGTTGGGCTACACCAGCCGCAACACCACCGCCCCCAACGCGCCCGCCCACAGCGCGATGGCGGCGAGGGCTTGGATCGCAAATCCCGGGCTGCGCTTTGCCGCCGCCTTGGAATAGCCGACGAAATAAACGAAGCGGCCGATGATCCAGACGACGCCGATGCCGGCTGCGATGGCGTCGCTGATATAGGTCGCGAACAGCCACAGCGCCGGCAGGAAGATCGGCATCCATTCCAGCGTGTTCATCTGGATGCGGAAGGCGCGTTCGAAATCCGGATGGCCCGACATCGCCGGCACCTTGACGCCCGTCTTGTCGCGCGACCGCGCGACGTTGATACAGGTGAAGAAATAAAATGCGATCGCCAGCAGCGTGACGAGGGCGGTGAGATGATACATCGTTGGTTCCTTCGCAGAGATCGCGCTTCAATAGCCGGTCAGCTCGAGATAGCCAACGCCGTCATGCGTGCCGGAAAAGCTGATCGGTCCCTCCCAATAGGAGAAGCCGGTCCCCATCCAGGCCCTTGGATTGAGTGGCTTGCACAGGATCGAGAACGATCGCGAGGGAATTGCGATCTGCCATTCCACCGGCAGCTTGCGTCCCGCAACGTCTGCGGTTGCCTTCGGCATCATCTGGATGTCGCTCCCCGCAATCATCTGCGTCTCGCCGGCGGCGCTGATCCAATTGCCGAACGGATAGTTTTGGCCGTCCTTCTGCCGCAACCGGTACAGCATCAGCTTGTCGCCGGATGCGAGATGCAGCGACAGCCAGTCCCAGCCGGTCTGATCGGCATCGAGCGGCTGGCTACTCCATTCGCGGTCCATCCAGGCCTGGCCTGACACCTCGACCTGCTTGTCATCGATGGTGAGCGTGCCGCGCGCGCGGTAGAACGGCTGGCTGTAATAGTAGGACGCCTGCCCACGCTCGGACTTGCGGCTGTAGCCGCCGTCGCCTTGCAACACCACCGGACGATCGGCCTCCAGCGTCAGCGCATAGCTGAAGTCGGTGGCGGTGGCCTTTAGCGTCAGTGGCGCCAGCGTGCGATCGTCGGTGCGCTCGAGACCCTTGATCTCCCAATCGTCGATCCAGGAATCGAACGGCTTGGCCATGACGCCGGCCTGCCCCACACCGCCGCGTGAAAACGTCTCGTTGAAGCGATGGGTGTCGGCGCACGTCACCGCCGCGTGTCCCATCCATACCTGCTGATTGGCCCAGCCTTCGGCTTGCGGACCTGGCTGCGTCGCCTGGCGGAACAGCGTCCATTGCAGGCCGCAAGCCGCGCCGCTGGAATCGACGAGGTTCGCCGTGACATACCACCACTCGATGCGAAATTCCGGATGCGGCCCGTGATCGCTCGGAAAGGTGAAGACCTTCCCCGGCGTCACCTTGGCAAAGCCATCAGCGGTCTCGCCGAGCCCGGCATAGCCTTGCGCGCGTGCACGGCGCGCGAGGGCGAGCGCGGCAACGCCGCCGGCGAAGGCGCGCCGTGAGATCCGATCAGCGCTCATTGGCGAACACCTTGACGAGGTTCGCTGGCTGCATCCGTGCCAGCCGTAGCATCGGCAGCAGTGCGGCAATCAGCGAGGCGAGCAGCGCGACCGCGACCAGCTCGACCAGCTGCAGCGGAAACACATGGAACGGCAGCCGCCAGCCGAACGCCTTTACGTTCACGATCGCGATCAGGCACCACGCCACCAACAGGCCGAGCGGCACCGCCAGCAGCGATGTGAACAGCGCCACCGACAGCGTCTTGGTCAGCTCGATCGCGGCAAGGCGCGGGCGGGTGAGGCCGACCGCCCACAGCGGCGCGAGCTGCGGCAGGCGGGAATTGGCCAGCGTCAGCAGGCTCGTGAGCAGCGCAATGCCGGCAACGCCGAGCGTGAAGGCATTCAGCGCGGAGGTCACCGCAAAGGTGCGGTTGAAGATGCGGATCGATTCCGCCTTCACCGTCGCCTGGTCGGCGACGCTGCGATCGTCGAGCGCAAACTGCGTCTGCAGGGCCGCGATCAGGCCAGGGATGTTTTCCTTCGCGACGATGAGCCCGATCCGCGTCTGCGGCGTCTGCGGAAAATGCCGGATCAGCGCAGCGACATTGACGGCGAGCTGTCCCTTGGGGTTGCCGTAATCGGCATAGATGCCGACGATGTCGAGCTCCCAGGTCCCGCCCGGCGCCGGCACCTCGACGACGTCGCCGACGCGGACGTTCAGCCGGCGGCTTAATTGCTCGCTGATGAAGGCGGCATTGCCCGGCACGAGCCGGGTCCAGGCACGCGGCGCGGCTTCCAAGAGCGGCCAGCGCTCGCGATAGAGCGCGTGATCGGGCAGGCCGAGCAATTCCACCGGCTGGCCCTGAACATGCGCCTCCGCACGTCCGCCCGAGAGGATCGCCTGGACGTCGCTACGCTCGCGCAGCCAGTTCCGGATCGCAACGGCTTGCGCATTGTCGGACGCGCTGATGTAGACGTCGGCCGCCAGCCGTCCATTGAGCCAGCCGATGAAGGTCCGGCTGAACGTCTCCACCATGGTGGACACCCCGACATTGACGGCGAGTGCAAGCAGCAGCGCCATCAGCGCCAGCGACAATCCGGAGAGTTGTTGCCGGCTGTCGGCCCAGAACCACAGCGCGAGCGGCTTACGCGCAAAATGCTGGCCGACGAGCAGGATGAGTTCGAGAAAGGCCGGAAGGATCAGCGCCGCGCCGAACATCAGCGCCGCCAGCACGCCAAAGCCGGCGATCAGCGATTGCCCATAGTGAAGCAGCAGCAGCGCGACCGCGAACACCATGCACGCGGCAGCACTTTGCAGGATCAGCCAGCGGCGTTGCCGCTGCTGCCAGGCGCGCGGCTGCGCCGTTGCCAGCACCGGCATCCTGATCGCCTTGATCAGGCTGGTCGCCGCCGCCACCAGCGCGCCGGCAACGCTGATGCCGACACCAGCCAGCCACCATTCGGGACGCAGCGTCAGCTGCCCCGGAATCTGCGCGCCATAGAGCCCGCGCAACGACGCCGCGACGTCGGGCAACAGCGCTGCCGCGATGAAATAGCCGCAGACGAGCCCGATCAGCCCGGCGACCAGCGCCAATACGACCAGCTCGACCACCAGCACCGTGTTGACCAGCCGGGCCGACGCGCCGCAGGCGCGCATTGTCCGCAGCATCGGCAGCCGCTGCTCGAAGGCGAGGCCGACGGCCGAGTTGACGATGAAGAGACCGACGAAGAACGACAGCAGACCGAAGGCGGTGAGATTGAGGTGAAAACTGTCGGTGAGGCGCTCCAGCTCCGTCTCCGCATTCGGCTCGACCCGCTGCAACTGCTCGCCGATAACACTCGTCAGCGGCGCGGGCTTGCCCTTCGCCTTGCCGATCAGGAGCCGCGACACCTGGTCCGGCTTGTTGAGCAGCCGCTGCGCCACGCCGATATCGACCACGAGCACGTCGGGCACGAGCTGCGGCAGCACGCGCAGTGGCGGTAGTTTCGCGCCGCTGCTGATCGCCGGCGCCGCGCCTTCTATTTCCTGCAAGTCGGTCAGCGTCTCCTGCGCCACCAGCGTCTGGCCCGGCGGTGCGACGAAGCCGCTCAAATCAGATGCGCCAAGGCGCGGTGCATTGCCGACGTCGGCCGGCAGCGTCACCGGCTCGATGCCGAGCAGCCGCACCGAGCGTCCATTGATCTGGACGCGTCCTTCCAGCACCGGGGAGACCGGCCAGCCCGCGCGGCGGAGTGCTATGAACAGCTCTTGGGAAAAGGTCGCGGTATCAGGCGCCACCAGCATCGCGGTGCGAGCGCCGCCGAATGTCGCCGCGGCGCGGTCATAGGCGCTGCGGGCCTGCTGGTTGATCGCCTGCACGCCGCTCCACAACGCGGTCGCCGCGATCAGTCCGATCAGCAGCGTTGCGAACTGCATCCTGTGGCGCCGCCAATGGCTCAGCAGTACGGCGAGGACCCACAGCGCGCGCCTCATGCGATGCGCCCCCCATGCAAAGTGAGATGGCGGTCGAGCGTTGCTGCCAGATGCAGGCTGTGCGTCACCATCAGGAAGCCGCAGCCGGTGCGCGCCACGAGATCGCGCGTCAGCGCCAGCACATCCTCGGCGGTGGTTTCGTCCAGATTGCCGGTCGGCTCGTCCGCCAGCAGCAGCGAGGGCTTTGTGGCCAGCGCCCGGCCGATCGCGACCCGCTGCTGCTGTCCGCCCGATAATTGCTCTGGATAACGTTTGAGCAGGCTGCCAAGTCCGAGCCGTTCGATCAGCTCTTTCGTCCAGGCCGCATCATGCCGGCCCGCGATCCGGGCCTGGAAGGCGAGATTGTCCGCGACCGACAGGCTCGGGATCAGGTTGAATTGCTGAAACACAAGGCCGATCCGGTCGCGTCGCAGCTCCGCGCGTCCTGCATCTGACAGCTTGGTGACCTCGATATCCACCAGCCGGATCGAACCGCCATCGGCAGCATCGAGGCCGGCGATGAGGTGCAGCAGCGTGCTCTTGCCGCTGCCTGATTCTCCCGTCAGCGCGACGCGCTCGCCGGCCCGGAGGTCGAGATCGACGCCACGCAGCACGTGGACCGGCTCGCCGGCCGAGAAGAAGGTCTTGGATAGATTCTTGATGCTCAGCACGGGCCTGCCATTTTTTTTCACCTCTCCCGTCGGGAGAGGTCGCGCCGAAGGCGCGGGTGAGGGGTTAAGGCCTGTCGTGGGACCTGAACCCCCTCACCCGATTTGCTGCGCAAATCGACCTCTCCCCTGTGGGGAGAGGTAAGAATGCTGCGTAGCACACTTGCTGCGGAAATGCCGGGTTGCGTTGGTCTCGAACCCGTTGTTAGCTCCCAAGACGGCCAAATCAAAAAAGTGCCGCAAAGACATAAACGGGGAGATTTATGAGCGCTCAGGGAACGCCGTCCGCGGCGAGCAAGCCGACCGGGACGCCGAAGGGCGCCTGGACCATCACTTTTCTCCTGTTCCTGTTCATGCTGGTGAACTTCGCCGACAAGATCGTCGTCGGCCTCGCCGGCGTGCCGATCATGGCGGACCTCAAGCTCACGCCGGAGCAATTCGGCCTGCTCGGCTCTTCGTTCTTCTTCCTGTTCTCGATCTCGGCCATCGTGGTCGGCTTCATCGTCAACAAGGTGCCGACGCGCTGGGTGCTGTTGGCGCTCGCGGTGGTCTGGGCGCTGGCGCAGTTTCCGATGGTCGGCACCGTCTCCTTCACCACGCTCCTGATCTGCCGCATCGTGCTGGGCGCCGGCGAAGGCCCGGCCTTCTCGGTCGCCGCGCACGCCATCTACAAATGGTTCCCCGACGAGAAGCGCACGCTGCCGACCGCGATCCTGTCGCAAGGCTCGGCCTTCGGCGTGATCATCGCGGTGCCGGCGCTGAACTGGATCATCGTCAACCATTCCTGGCACTATGCCTTCGGCGCGCTCGGCGTCATCGGCCTGATCTGGGTCTGTGCCTGGCTCGCGCTCAGCAAGGAAGGCCCGCTGGAGGACACGCAGACCCTCGCCGCCACCGAAACGAAGATTCCCTACATTCAGCTTCTCACCTCGCGCACCTTCCTCGGCTGCGTCGCCGCCACCTTCGGCGCCTATTGGGCGCTGTCGCTCGGACTGACCTGGTTCACGCCGTTCATCATCAAGGGTCTCGGCTTCTCGCAGAGCCAGGCCGGCTGGATCTCGACCCTGCCCTGGATCTTCGGCGCCACCATCGTGATCCTGACCGGCTGGATCTCGCAACTGATGATGGTCCGCGGCTCGACCACGCGCGTCGCCCGCGGCGTGCTCGGCTCCGTGCCGCTGGTCGTCGGCGGCCTGATCCTGGCCTCGATGCCGCATGTCCAGGGCGCCGGCCTTCAGCTCGCGCTGCTCGTGGTCGGAACGGGCCTGTGCGGCGCGATCTATGTCGTCTGCCCGCCCATGCTCGGCGAGTTCACGCCGACCTCGCAGCGCGGCGCCATCCTCGCGATCTACGGCGCGCTCTATACGCTCTCGGGCATCATCGCACCCGCCGTGATGGGCACCGTGATCCAGCACGCCGGCAGCATGCTCGACGGCTACATGACCGGCTTCACCATCAACGCCGCGATCATGGTCGGCTCCGGCCTGCTCGGTCTGCTCCTGCTCTGGCCGAACACCGAACGCGCCAGGCTGACCGGTGGTGCCCCGCAGGCGAGCGCGCTGAAGAGCGCGGTGTCGCCGACGTAAGGGGGGCTCTCTCTCACCCTCCCCTGGAGGGGGAGGGTCGATCGCGCGAAGCGCGAGCGGGGTGGGGTGATCTCTCCACTCGGGCAGTGTTCGATGCGGAGAGACCGTCACCCCACCCCGTCTCACATTTCGCTGCGCTCAATGTGAGCCGACCCTCCCCCTCCAGGGGAGGGTAAGCCAGCAATCACCGTCGCTAATCCGCCCCCCGCGCGCCCCGAATCAGCTTCCCCGGCCGGCGCCCGGTCGCCTCGCCGTGCCGCCGCGTCACCACGCCGGACACAATCGTCGCCTCGTAGCCGTCGACATCCTGCAACAAGCGCCGGCCGCCGACCGGCAAATCGTAATGCACCTTCGGCGGATGCAGATGCAGGCGGTCGTAGTCGATCACGTTGACGTCGGCCTTGTAGCCGGGCGCAATCAGTCCGCGATCGGTGAGGCCGACCGAGAGCGCGGTCCTGCGCGATTGCGCCGCGACCACGAACGGGATCGACAGCTTCTCGCCGCGCTTGCGGTCCCGCGTCCAGTGCGTCAGCAGATAGGTCGGGAAGCTGGCATCGCAGATGATGCCGCAATGCGCGCCGCCGTCGGACAGGCCGGGCACCGATTGCGGATCGATCAGCATCTCGCGCGTGGCATCTAAGTTGCCGTCGGAATAGTTGAGGAAGGGCACGTAGAGCATGCCGCGGCCTTCGTCCGACAGCATCGCATCGTAAGCGAGCTCCTCCGGCTGCCGGCCCTGCCTGCGCGCCTGCGGCCCGAGCGCGTTCTCCGGCGGCTGCTCGTAATCAGGGGGATCGCCGAGCAGGAACATCTTGTCGTAGTTGGGCCGGAAGAACAGCGGATCGTCGGTCGCGGTCGCCGTCTCGCTCAGGATCGCCTTGCGCACGTCGCTCTGATGCAGCCGCGCGAGGCGCGCCTGCAGCGGCAGATGCGCGATCGCCTTGTAGCTCGGATGGGTCTGGAACGGGTTGCGCGACAGCTCGAGCCCGAGCAGCAGGCCCACCGGGCGCGCCGCGATCTGCGCGGTGATGGAGAGGCCGCGTTTGGCGGCCGCATTGATCTCGTCCAGCGTTTGGCGCCAGCGCTGCGGCGCCTTGTCGTTCTGGGTGATCGAGAATGAGATCGGGCATTTCGTGGCATCCGCCACCCGCAGCATCATCGGCAGGTCTTCGTGGATGGTGGAGAGATCGAGCACGAATTGCAGCACGCTGCGGCCCTGCCGATGCATCGCGCCGGCAATCGCGGTGAGCTCGTCCTCGCCCGCCTTCAGGGTCGGCGTGAAATCGCCGGTCGAGGTGCGATGGTTGAGCGTGCGCGAGGTCGAGAAGCCGAGCGCGCCGGAGCGCACCGCCTCGCCCGCGAGCTTCGCCATCGCCGCATTGTCCTCGGTGGTCGAGGGGTCGCGGCGCGCGCCGCGCTCGCCCATGACATAGACGCGCAGCGCCGCATGTGGAAGCTGCGCACCGACGTCGATGTCGAAATCGCGCTTCGACAGCCAGTCCATGTAGTCCGGAAAGCTCTCCCAGGCCCAGGGAATGCCGGCGCTCAGCACCGGCTCGGGAATGTCTTCGACACCTTCCATCAGCTGGATCAGGCGGGTGTGGTCGGCAGGCCTGCACGGCGCAAATCCGACGCCGCAATTGCCCATGATCGCGGTGGTGACGCCGTTCTGCGACGACGGCGTGATGTCCTGGCTCCAGGTGACCTGCCCGTCGTAATGGGTGTGCACGTCGACGAAACCCGGTGTCACCAGTTTTCCGCGCGCGTCGATCTCCTCCTTGCCCTTGGCCGAAACCTTTCCGACCTCGCTGATCCTGCCGCCGGTGATGGCGACGTCGGCCTCGAACAATTCGCCGCCGCGCCCATCCGCAACAGTGCCGCCGCGGATCACGAGATCAGGATTGGTCATGCGTTTCTTCCCGTCTGTTTTGTTGTTGTTTACGCAATTCTCTCTACTCGTCGTCCCGGACAAGCGCGCCTCAAGCGCGCGCAGATCCGGGACCCATAACCACCGAATTGTGTTTGGCGAAGACTCGGAGTGACCAGTCTCGCGCGACGACTCCTTCCTGGGTAATGGGTCCTGGCGTTCGCCAGGACGACAGATGAATTCGTGGCTACGCCGCGGCTTGCCGCTTCCGCTCCGTGAACGGTGATAGCACCACCGTCGCGACCATGAAAATCACGGAGGCGCCGAACACCCAATGTGGCGCGCTCTGATCCATGATCCAGCCGAACAGCAGCGGGCTGACGATGCCGCCGAGATTGAATCCGGTGGAGACGATGCCGAAGGCGCGGCCCGCGGCGCCGGCAGGCGCGGCATTGCGGACCAGCATGTCGCGTGAGGGGGCGATCACGCCGCTGAGGAAACCCGCGGCCGTCATAGCAGTGGTGAGAGCCCAGCCCGGCAGCGTAGCGAGTGCGATCAGCAGCACGATCGCCGCGTTCGCGGCAAAGCAGGCCGCAGCGACCTGGCCGTGACGCTCGGTCCGGTCGGCGAGGAAACCGCCTGCGAGCACGCCGATGGCGCTGGCGCCAAGGAATGCCGTCAGAGCGACGTTGGCGGCGGAGTAGGAGGCGCCGTAGCCGCTCATCAGCGCCACCACGCCGAAATTGTTGATGCCGGCGACCGACAGGCTCAGCAGCATGAACAGCGCGGTCAGCCTGATCAGCGCCGGCGTGATGACGGCCTGTCTTGGCGCATTCGCGCTGCCCGGCTTCTTCTTATGCGCGCCGGCATCGGGAATGTTCATGGCGATCAGCAGCAGCGCCACCGCGACACCGATCGCGCCCGAGGCGATCAGCGCCCCAGTGCCACCGGACAATGTGACGAGCGCGGCCACGATGGCCGGTGCGACGGCGCCGCCGAGAAAGCCGGCAAAGGTATGGATCGAAAAGGCGCGGCCCATGCGCGCCTCGTCCATGTGTTCGGCCAGGATCGCGTAGTCGGCGGGATGATAGACGCTGTTCGCGAGGCCCAGCAGCACGGCGCAGGCGACCAGCGAGGCGTAGCTGAGGTGCAGGCCGAGCAGGATCAGCGCGACGCCGCCGAGCGCGAGTCCGGCCAGCAGAATTCGCCGCGCGCCAAAATGATCGACGAGATAGCCGGTCGGCGCCTGCGTCAATCCCGACACCACCGCAAACACGGTGAGGGCGAAGCCGAGCTCGATATAGCCGACGCCGAGCTGGCTCTTGAGGAACGGGAACAGCATCGGCAGCACCAGCAGATGGAAATGGCTGACCCAATGCGCGATCGAAATCCCCGTCAGCGTGCGCAGCGCGCTGTCCGCCTTGCCTTGCTGCGCTGCGGCGAGAACGTCGACCATTGCAGTTCCGTCTTGCGTCCGAAAGGGAGGCGCAAACTATCGGGCAGAGCGGTTATTTGTCCATGAACGCAGGCGCATGGCAGGTAGTGCGGGCGGTGGACGTGAGAACGCCTCCCTATAGTCGTCCTGGACAAGCGCAGCTCCTGACAACGCGCAGCGTTGTCTGGAGCGGAGCGCCGATCCAGGACCCATTACCCCAGGAAGCAGTTTGGCGAAGATTCGGAGTTGCTTCCTCGCCCCACCATTCCGCGCTGGGGTAATGGGTCCTGGCTTACGCCAGGACGACGGCAGAGGGCGAGGCGCCAGTGCGCCGTCAAACTCAACCCGGCACCGCCCTCACAACGGCTCGTCGTCCGGCCCGTAGCGGTCGCGCTTCGGCGTTGCGATGTCGCCGTCCTCGTAATCGTCGTCGATCTCGCGCGGCGGCGGGGGCTTTTTCGCCTTGTCGCTCGGCGCCCTGTCGTTAGCGATCTTGGACGGCTGGCTCGGCTTGCCGGTCTTGGCCATGACTGGTCCCGGATGGTGATGCTGCACCCGATCCTATCCGGAAAATATGTGCGGTACCCGACCTATCGCAAGAAGGGGCGGCCGTTCAGTGCATCACCGGGCCGCCCGCCTTCTTCCAGGCATCCAGGCCGCCGGCGATATGGGCGGTGTTGGAAAGGCCGGCCTCCTTGGCGGCGGCCACCGCCATCGCCGAGCGTTCGCCGAAGGCGCAGAAGAACACGACGCGGCGGCCGGTGGCGGCTGCGACTTCGCGCAGCATGCCGCCGGGCTTGAGGCTCTCCTCCACGGATTGATAGGGCGTGTGCAGCGCGCCTTCGAGCATGCCGTGCTTCATCCGCTCGTTGGTCTCGCGCAGATCGACCAGCAGGACGTCGGGACGGCCGAGGATGCGGATCGCCTCGATCGCGCTGAGCACGCGGCCCTCTTTCTCGAGCTCCTCCTGATGCAGGCCGACATGCATGTTGGCGGGGACCGCCACATCCATCATCTTCGGGTTGGGCAGCTTCAGATTGGCCATCAGCTCGATATATTCATCGACCGAGCGCACCTGGAGCCGCGGATTGTAGCGCTTCTCCTCGCCGATGGTGGAGACGGTGTCGCCCTTGTAGTCATGCGCCGGGAACACCATCGTCTCGTCCGGCAGCTTGAGCAGGCGGTTGAAGATCGAGTCGTATTGCGCGCGCGATGAGCCGTTCTGGAAATCGGTGCGGCCGGTGCCGCGGATCAGAAGCGTGTCGCCGGTGAAGACGCGGTCGCCCATCAGATAGGAGTAGGAATCGTCGGTGTGGCCGGGCGTGTACATCACGTCGAGCGACAGGCCCTCGATCGTCACCTTGTCGCCGTCGGCGACCCGCATCGCCACGACGTCGGCCTTGGTCTGGTCGCCCATCACGGTCATGCAATGGGTGCGGTCGCGCAGCTCGCCGAGACCGGTGACGTGGTCAGCGTGCAGATGGGTGTCGACCGCCTTGACCAGCTTGAGGTCGAGCTCGCGCAGCAGCTGGCAGTAGCGATCGACCTTCTCCAGCACGGGATCAAGGATCAGCGCCTCGCCGCCTGGACGGCTCGCAACGAGATAGCTGTAGGTGCCCGAAACGCTGTCGAAGAGCTGGCGGAAGATCATGGCAGGACCCGGCGTGGAACTGATTTCGAGGATTCTACTACGTCGAGGGCCAGGAAGAGAAGCAATTCACTGTGTAGACAAGAAAATTTGGAAGATTTTTATTGCGGGTGCGGGCGACCCTACGCTCGCTGTCATCGCCCGCGAAGGCGGGCGATCCAGTACTCCGAGACGGCGAAGGGTACGGAAGGGCCGCGGCGTACTGGATTCCCCGCCTGCGCGGGGAATGACAGCGAGGGCGTTGCGGCGGCGTGCCACAAACTCCGGACAGCCGCCCCTACGGCCGCACCACCGTGTACCCGTTCTCCGCCAAAAACAGGATCTGCCCGACTCCGACCTGCACCGGTGTCGCAGCTTGGATGAACTCCGGCCGCTTGCCGGTCTCCCGCTCGAGCGTGTCGACCGTGTTGAGGCAGATGTCGAAGCGCACGCCCTGTGCGATCAGGCTCTCGACCTGCTTGCGGCGCTCGCTGCCGGATAGCAGCAAATCGATGCCGGGACCGAATGCCACCACCTCGATCGCGATCTTGTCGGGGTCGTAAGCCTTCAGCAGATTGTTGGCGACGCTCAAGACCAGCGCCTGCTTCCTCGCATCGCCGTCGGAGAGCTGAAGCACGACCTTGTGCTCGGCGAACGGCTTGTCCTGCAGCGGCACCTGCTGGGCAGAAGCCTGTGGGATCGCTGCCCAGACGAGCACTGCCAGAAGCATCGCGGATAAGTGTTGCGACCGCATCATCCCTTTGCTGCAATTCCTGGATTGCCCTCGACCCCTTTCAGCGTGACGCCGGAGCCGAGCCGCTCCTGAAACATCCGGCCCGAGCGCAGATATTTGCCGACGACGTCCCACACCGGCGCGCCCTGCTGGCCGTTGATCGAGGCCCAGCCTGCGACCTTGTAGCGATGGCTGGCGCTGAGCGCCTCGCCGCTACTGAGCTTCAGCTCGGAGATGCGGCTGCCGATCGCGGCGTCCAGTGTGCAGGTGTAGCTGAGCCCGCCGGCGCGCACCATGTCGCCACCCTGCTGGTAATAGGGATCCGCGTTGAAGAGGTTGTCGCAGATGTCCTCCAGCACGTCCTTGATCTGTGCGCCGGTCATCTCCTGCACATAGGTCTCGGGATAGCTGATCGCGGTTTCCGCGAGCAGATCCTCCATGGTCAGCGCCTGGCCTGACAGCGCGGTGATGCCCCAGCGGAAGCCCGGCGACAGCGCGATCTCGGCATCGAGCTCGGTGCGCAGCGCCGTGCAGATCAGCTCGTCGACGGGCCCGGAGAAATTACCGCGGCGGTAGAGCAGGCGATCGGGCGTTGCGATCTTCTCCGACCAGTCGGTCACGTGCGGCGCGCGCAGCCGGCCGATCAGCTCGGCCATCCCTGGATCCGGCTTCAGCAGCTCGGAGAAGACCGGCAGCAGATGATAGTGAATGTCGCTGACCTTGCCCTTGCCGATCGCGAGATCGAGCACGGCCAGAAATTTTCCGTTGGAGCCGGCATTGGTGACGAGCGTGGTGCCACCAGCGTTCTTCACGGGAATCGGCTGCGGCACCGCGTCATGGGTATGGCCGCCGAGGATGACATCGATGCCGGTGACGCGGCTTGCGAGCTTGAGGTCGACGTCCATGCCGTTGTGCGACAGCAGGATGACGGCATCGACCTTGTCGGTGCCGCGCAAGGCATCGATATGCTTCTGCAACTCCTCCTCGCGGATGCCAAAGGTCCAGTCCGGCGTGAATCGCTTGGGATGCGCGATCGGCACATAGGGGAAAGCCTGGCCGACGATTGCGACGCGATGGCCGCCGAGCTCCTTGATGATCGACGGCTTGAACACGCGCCCGCTGGCCTTGTCGAAGGCGGGGGCGTCGTTGAACGCGGCCTCTTCGCTCAGGAACACGTTCTGCGCCAGAAACTCGCCCTTGAAGCGCTCGAGATTGTCGCGCAGCGCCTGCTCGCCATAGGTGAATTCCCAATGCCCGGTCATCGCCTCGATGCCGAGCAGATTGGCGACCTCGACCATGTCGCGGCCCTGCATGACGTTGGCGAGCCCCGTGCCCTGCCAGAGGTCGCCGCCGTCGACGAGCAGCGAATGCTTTTCCCCGGCGTCGGCGCGTAAGCGGTCGACCAGCGTCTTCAGATGGGCAAAGCCGCCGAGCTTGCCGAAGCGGCCCGCGGATTTCTCAAACTCGAAGCAGGTGAAGGCATAGGCATCCGCACTGTCGGACCGGATGCCGAAGCGCTCCAGGAAGGCGCGCCCGACCAGATGCGGCGGCCGCCCTGCCATCTCACCGATGCCGATATTGACGCTGGGCTCGCGAAAAAAGACTGGGTTGAGCTGCGCATGCGTGTCGGTGATGTGCAGAATGCGCGCATTGCCGAAGCGCTCGATGTCATAGATGCTCGCGGTGTCGGCGCCGCGCGCGAGCCGCGGCAGTCCAACAGATGCGACGGCAAGACCTGCGCTCTTCAGGAAATCGCGGCGCCGGATAGCCATCTCAAATTCTCCGCGCCCCCGACGCTGTCGACTGTTCCACAAGCATGATCCGGACCCGAAGGGCCGTGTTAGCGCAAAGTGTGGTGCGGCTTTCCGACAAGATCGTGCTCAAAGAATGATCTGGAGCACGATGTTCTCGCGCGCCAGGCCCAGTCTAGCGGATTTCCATCGCCTTCCAGGCCTCTTTTTCGGAATTTGCCTGAAAGATCGACGCCTTCGCCAGCGCCTCGGCCTCTTTCGCTGCGGCGAATGCGCGGTCGAAATCGCCGCCCTCAGCCGCCTTCTTCGCCGCCGCCAGGGTCGAGACCGTCGTGGTCCATTGGTGACGCAGGCCGGCCGCCTCCTTGGCTGCGGCTTCCGCGGCGGCATAGGCCGCCTTGTAGTCCGCTTCCGTTGCCGCGTGCGCCGAGGGCAGCGCGATGGTTAACGCAAGCAATATGGCGAGGAGACCTGTCCGCTTCATGGCCGCGCTCCCGGCCCCGAGATCGGCAGGCCGTTGGCGACGTAGGAGAGGAAATATTCGACGTCGCGATATTCGTCCGATTGCGGCTCCAGCGGAACCGCGCGGGTCTGGCTGTTGCAGGTGACGAAGCGGCGGCTGGTCGTGCCCATGCCGCTCCATTCGGACCGGTAGATCGGCATCGCGTTGAGGATGCCGAGCGCCGGCGCCAGGGTCTCGGCACGGATGCGCTCGCCCGGGCTCTGCACGTGGCAGCTCGCGCAGGAGAAGTTCATCTGGCCGCGGCGCGTATAGAAATAGCGCTTGCCGTTCTCGAATGCCGCGAGCGCGCGCGGATCGTCGGGGATCTTGATGTCCATCGGCTTGCCGCGCGAGGTGAAGGCCATGTAGGCCGTCAGCGAAGCCATCTCGTCCTTGACGTAGGAGTAGGGCGCTTCGCCATTGGCCTCGCGGCAGCGGTTGAGCGCGAGCTCCAGCGTGACGACCTTGCCTTCCTTCGTGTCGAAATAGGGATAGTTCTGACGGATGCCGATGCCGCCATTCGGGAAGCAATCGGCATAGGTCTTGCCGTTCTTGAATGGGGTGGCGAACATTTCCTTGCCGGCGTCGAGCGCGAACTCATAAGGCGGAAATTCCTCCTTCTCCTGCCACTGCCGCTTCATGTCCTCGTTCATGGAATAAGGACCGTTGACGAAATCCTCGTGCTTCACATTCGGAAACTTCTGGAAGAAGAAATTCTGGAACGCCTTGGCATCGGCGACGGGATCGACCTTGTCGGCCGCGACCACGCGCGGAGAGGTGAGGGCGAACGCAACGAGCGCGGCGCTGAGCGAGCCCAGCAGGAGGGCAGATCGGGTCTTCATCACGAAATCTTCGCGGTGGTCGTATCCGACGCACCCTTGTTGTCGGTCCAGGAGATCTTGAGCTCGTCGCCCTTCTTGGCGCCCTTGAAGCTGAATTTGACGTAAGGATCCTTGGAGACCGCAGTGCCCCAATTGGCGACGAAGACGTCCTTGCCGTTACATTCGAACTTCAGCTCCTGGATGAAGTGCGCCGGGATCAGCTCGCCCTTGGGATCCTTGACCAGGCCGGTATCCATGGGGTGCTGAATCAGCGCCTGCACCTCGGTGATGTCGCCGTTGGCGGTGGCGCGTACGCGAATGCTGGATGCCATCTCGGTTCTCCTTAGCCGCCGCAGCCGCCGACGGTGACCTTCACTTCCTTGGTCGCGCTGTAGAGCTTGCCGTCGGCCTCGACGATGGCGACCAATTTGGTGGTCTTGGCCATTTTCAGCCGGTTGGCGACGCCCGGAATCGTGCCGTCGGCGATCTTGTAGGACGCTGCGAGCGCAAACGGGTTCTCGGCCACGAAGAATGAGATCGAGGTGACCTTGTCGAGCGTCGTCGTCACCGAGACCGGCACCACGCCGCCGTTCTCGGCGATCTCCGGCGCATCCAGCTTGACCTTGTCGGACGGCTCGGCCGCCTTGCCGTAGAGCGCCTTGATCGCGTCGGCCTCGCTCTTCTGCTTGAAGGCCTCTTCCGGATATTTGTCGTTCGCCGCCGCGCGCGCAGGGCTGGCTGCGAACGGCAGGTTGCCAAGGCCGATCAGCGCGACAGAGGCCGCGCCCTGAAGGATCAGGCGCCGCGTCGGATGAGGGCCGGTGGTCGTGGTCATCAGAGGTCTCCTGGCGTGCCGGCCGTTACAGCGTTTGCAGGAAATCAACGATCGCGTTGATCTCCTGCTCGGTCAAAATCCGGTTCCGGCCGAACGGCGGCATCATGGTTTGCGGATTGCGCTTGGTTTCGTCGAAGATGATCGCGGCCAGTTCGTTGCGGTCGGGGTACTTTGCCTTGATGTCCTTCAGCTCCGGCCCGATCGTTCCCGGCAGGTCGCCGCCCTTGATCACGTGGCAGGTCAGGCAATTGCCCTTGCCGCGCTCGAAGGCGAGCTTCCGGCCCTCGGCCACGGCGGACTGCGCCCGCGCCGGGCCGGCGAGGCCGGCGGCAATGGCCAGCAGGAGGAACAGGACGGACGTCCGGGACAAGGCAGTCAAGGCGGTATTCCGAGGCGTTATGGCGATGATCTGATCGCGGAAATAAAGGCGTTCCAAAGCATAAAGGGCATCGCCTGACAATCGAGACTATGCACGGAGGAAAATGGAGTTAATATCTTCCGCATTGTAATTAAAGAGATTATTGGTTCGGCCGATTTGGCCCCAACAATTAGGACAATGGGCGCGGGCCGGCTTTTTCCAGGGCGCTTTGGTGCCCATCCTGTTTTCAACGCGTTCTCGTGTTTTCAAGGGGACCTCACTTGGCTGAATATCTCGTCGAATTTGGCAGGGACGGCGGACGGGTCGAGCCGGACGGCCGGCTCGATGCGCCGGCGTTCCATCGCAATCACGAGCCGATCTGGGCGGCGCTGGAAAAACATCTCGCCGGCTTGACCGGCAACGTGGTCGAGCTCGGCAGCGGAACCGGGCAGCACGTGGTTCATTTCGCCCGTCACACGCCCGGCCTGATCTGGTGGCCGAGCGACCTCAACCAGCGCCATCTCAAGAGTATCGAGGCTTGGCGCGTTCATTCGGGGCTCGCAAACATCCGTAGTCCGCTGCGGATCGATCTGAGCGATCCCGACTGGAGTCCGGAGATGAAAAGCGGGCAGGGGCCGACCAGCCTCGCCGCCGTGTTCTGCGCCAACGTGATTCACATCGCGCCATGGAGCGTGGCCGAGGGCCTGTTCGCCGGCGCCGGCCGCTATCTACGGGCCGATGGCAAGCTGTTCCTCTACGGCCCGTTCAAGCGCCACGGCAAGCACACCGCGCTCAGCAACGCCGTGTTCGACACGTCCTTGCGCGAGGGCAATCCCGAATGGGGCGTGCGCGACATCGGCGACGTCGAGGCGCTGGCGCAAGGCGTGGGCCTCCGCCTCGTCGATACCATCGAGATGCCGGCGAACAACCTCACGCTGGTGTTTTCGCGGGACTGAGCGCGAGGCCGTCAGGCCTCGCCATCTTTCCACCCGATCTTCTCTTTCAAGAACCGGAAACCCAGCACCTCGAAGCCGGCGCGCTCCTTGTTGTCCTTGCCGTAGCCGTGGCCGCCTGCCGCGGGTTCGTAGAACCAGGCCTCATAGCCCATCGCCTGAAGCTTGGCGGCCATCTTGCGCGCGTGGCCGGGGTGGACGCGGTCGTCGCGCCGCGTGGTGGCGATCAGGATCGGCGGATAGGCCTGACCGTTCCTCACATTGTGATAGGCCGAATAGGTCTTCAGCCACGCCCATTCCTCCACCTTGTCGGGGTCGCCATATTCCGCGATCCAGCTCGCGCCCGCGAGCAGCTTCGTGTAGCGGCGCATGTCGATGAGCGGGATGGTGCAGAACAGCGCGCCGAAACGTTCGGGGTAGCGCACCAGCATGTTGGTGACGAGGATGCCGCCGTTCGATCCACCCTGTGCGGCGATGCGCTTGGCTGTCGTCACGCCGCGGCGGACGAGATCGGCGGCGACGGCGGCGAAATCGTCATGCGACAGCCTCTTGCCGGCGAGCCGGCCGGCATCATGCCAGCGCGTGCCGAACTCGCCGCCGCCGCGCAAATTGGCCTGCACCGTCGTGCCGCCGCGCTCCAGCCACAGCTTGCCGAGCGAGGGGTTGTAATACGGCTTCACGGAATGGGCGAAGCCGCCATAGGCACTCATATAGACCGGTGCATCGCCGGTCTCGGCCGCGGGGCCAGTCTGGACATAAGGAATGCGCTCGCCGTCGATCGAGATGGCCTCGTGCTGCGTCACCACGAGACCATCGGCGGTGAACGTCCTCGGCGCCTGCTTCAGCACGGTCGGGCTGGCGATGCCGCGTGCGATCAGCAGCAGCGACGGCGGCGTCAGCGGATCCTGCACATTGGCGAGCAGATCGCCATTGCTCTCGGACGGATGCCGATCGAGCGGCCAGACGTCGACCACGCCGATCCGCGGCAGGCCGGGAAGCGTGTCGCGGCTCCAGCCGGCAGCGGATGGTGTGCAGATCTCGAAGCATGGGCGCAGCTCGTCGAGGATTGACAGCACGAGCTTGCCCGCCGCCCAGAACAGACCTTGCAACGCGCGCCGCAGCGCCGGTTCGAACAGCACCGAAAAATCGCGGCTGCCGGCGAGGAACGCCGACAGCGAGATGCCGAGCACCGTGTCAGTGGTATAGGTCCGGCCTTCGATGGACCAGTCCCTGCGCAGCTTGATCGCGAACCAGTCGCCATGCGCCTGCATCCAGATGCCGGTCGGCAGGTCGAGCTTCGTTGTCGCACCAGTCGCATCGCGCAGCCAGATGGCGTGATTGAAGAAGTCGATCTGATCGACGAGCCAGACTCGTGGCTCCGCTCCGGTGTCATCGGCGCTGCCATAGATCATCATGCGATCGGCGGCGGTCTCGAGGATGACCTCTGCCTGATCGACAGTCTGGCCGCGACGCCACAGCCGAACAGTCCGTGCATATCCCGAGCTCGTGGCCATGCCCTCGCCATGCGCGCTCGACAGCAGCAGCGTGTCCGCATCGAGCCAATCCACGCCGCCCTTCGCTTCCGGCAGCGTGAACCCGCCGGCCACGAAGCTCTTGGTGTCCATGTCGAACTCGCGCAACGTCACGGCATCACTGCCGCCGCGCGACAGGCTCAGTATCGCCCGCGAGCGTCCCGGCATCGTGACGATCTGGCTCAGCAGCCAGTCCTCGCCTTCGCTCGCCGCAAGCTGGTCGATATCCAGCATGGTCTCCCACGCTGGGTTCGCTTTGCGAAACTCCGCCAGCGTCGTCCGTCGCCACAGGCCGCGCGGATTGGTGGCGTCCTTCCAGAGATTGTGCAGATCGCTGCCGCGCCGGCTGACATAGGGAATGTTGTCCGGCCGATCGTAGATCGCCGCGAGGATGTCGCGGTCGTGCTCGAAGGCTTTGCCGCCGAACGCTTTGAGCGTCAGCTGGTTCTGCCGCTCGACGAAATCGAGCGCCTGCGTGCCCTCGATCTCCTCCAGCCACAGCCAGGGATCGTCGTCGGGAGCGCTGAGCGTAGGCCTGTCGTCGACGGTCATGACCAAAACTCCAGGAAGATTGCGGCGGATAGGATTTGATCGAGCGCAAGCCGTCAAGGGCGCGGCCCGCTATCATCCGTCCGATTGCGTCAGAGGCATGGCCCGCGTCCGTTTGCGCTGGTTGCCCGCCCATCAGCGCCCCTCCATAGTGCCGGGAATCAACGAGAGCCCTTTCGGGCGGAAATACCGATGTTAGATGTGACCGCGACTGCCGAAATCGCTGACGACACGCGCGCGCGTGCCAATGTGGTGCGCCTTGCCGCCGCGCAGGCGCTGACCGGCGCCAATTCGGCGGTGATCTTCGCCACCGGCTCGATCGTCGGCGCCACGCTCGCGCCCGACATGTCGCTCGCGACCGTGCCGCTGTCGATGTACGTGCTGGGGCTCGCCGCCGGCACGCTGCCGACCGGCGCGATCTCGCGCCGCTTCGGTCGACGCGCCGCCTTCGTCATCGGCACGGGCCTCGGCACGCTCACCGGCCTCACCGGCTGTTTCGCGATCCTGCACGCCTCCTTCGCGCTGTTCTGCATCGCGACCTTCCTCGGCGGCCTCTATGGCGCGGTCGCGCAATCCTATCGCTTCGCCGCTGCCGACGGCGCCAGCGCGGCGTACCGGCCCAAGGCGGTGTCCTGGGTGATGGCGGGCGGCGTGTTCGCCGGCGTGCTCGGTCCGCAGCTCGTGCAGTGGACCATGGACGTCTGGCAGCCTTATCTGTTCGCCTTCAGCTTCCTGGTGCAGGCGGCGGTGGCGCTGGTCGCGATGGGCATCGTCGCCGGTGTCGACATGCCCAAGCCCGGACCGGCCGATCTGCATGGCGGACGCCCGCTGCTCGACATCGTGACCCAGCCGCGCTTCATCGCGGCCGCTTTGTGCGGCGTCATCGCCTATCCCATGATGAACCTGGTGATGACCTCGGCGCCGCTCGCCATGAAGATCTGCGGCCTCAGCGTGTCCGATTCCAATTTCGGCATTCAATGGCACATCGTCGCCATGTACGGGCCGAGCTTCTTCACGGGTGCGCTGATCGCGCGCTTCGGTGCTCCGAAGGTCGTCGCGGCCGGCCTGCTGCTGGAGGCAGGCGCCGCCGGCATCGGCCTTTCCGGGATCACCGCGATGCATTTCTGGGCGACGCTGATCGTGCTCGGCGTCGGCTGGAATTTCTCCTTCATCGGCGCCTCCGCGCTGGTGCTGGAGACGCACCGTCCGCAGGAGCGCAACAAGGTGCAGGCGTTCAACGATTTCCTGGTGTTCGGCATGATGGCGATCGGCTCGTTCTCCTCCGGCCAGCTGCTCGCCAATTACGGCTGGTCCGCGGTGAACATGGTGGTGTTCCCGCCGGTGGTGCTCGGCCTCGCCGTGCTGTCGCTGGCGTCTTGGGCGCGTCGCCGCAAGGCTCGTCTGGACGCGGCGATGGGCGAGTTCCCGGACGCGATCTGACTGGCAGGAGGCTGTCAGCAGCGTTGATGTTTCGATCGCCGTCGAAGTGATTTTCGGAGGCCGGGTTGTTACATGATGCTCGTCATCGATTGGACGAGCGTAGCCAGGCAAGCGCTCGCGGGGGAAACCAAGGAGAAGCGCGAATGCTCGATAACCCCCGTCACGCCGCTCCCGTCGACGAATCCACCCTCCGCTACGAAGGCTGGCGTATCGTCGCGGTCTGCTTCCTGCTCGCGACGTTCGGCTGGGGGCTCGGCTTCTACGGCCAGAGCGTCTATGTCGCCGAGCTCCAGCGCGCGCACGGCTGGTCGGCCTCACTGATCTCGTCGGGCACGACCTTCTTCTATCTGTTCGGCGCGCTGCTGGTCGTCTTCGTCGGAGAAGCCGTCCACAAATACGGTCCGCGGCTCTGCCTGATTGCGGGCACGCTGGCGATGGCAGCGGCCGCTATCGCGATCAGCGCGGTGCGCGAACCCTGGCAGCTCTATCTCGCCAATGCCGTGCTCGCCTTCGGCTGGGCCGGCACCAGTCTCGCCATGATCACCAACACGATCAGCCTGTGGTTCGATGCCAAGCGCGGCATGGCGATCAGCCTCGCGCTGAACGGTGCCAGTTTTGGCGGCATCGTCGGCGTGCCGCTGCTGGTAGCGTTGATCGGCCAATTCGGCTTCGCCAGCGCGATGTACGCCGCTGCGGGGGCCATGCTGGTGCTGCTCCTGCCGGTGATTCTCGTTCTCGTCGGCCGGCCGCCCGATCTTCACGGCTGGCATGCAGCGGCGAAGCCGAAGCTGCAATCGTCGACGCAGATCCGCGCGCAGGCGCTGCGTGACGTCGGCTTCCTCTCGGTGACGATTGCCTTCGCGCTGGTGCTGTTCGCGCAGGTCGGCTTCATCGTGCACCTGATCTCGTTCCTCGATCCCGTGATCGGCCGCGAGCGCGCGGCGGTCGCCGTCGCCGTGCTGACCGCGATGGCCGTGGTCGGCCGCGTGCTGTTCTCGCTGGTGATCGACCGCCTCAACCAGCGGCTGGCCTCGGCGCTATCGTTCCTCAGCCAGGCCGCGGCGTTGTGTGTCGTCATCAACCTGCACAACGACTATGTGCTGATCGCGGCCTGCGCGGTGTTCGGCTTCTCCGTCGGCAACCTCATCACGCTGCCGTCGCTGATCGTGCAGCAGGAGTTCGATTCCGCCTCGTTCGGCGTGCTGATCAGCCTCAACACCGCGATCAATCAGGTGACCTATGCGTTCGGCCCGGGCGTCGTCGGCTTCCTGCGCGATCTCTCCGGAGGGTACGCGCTGCCGTTCTATCTCTGCATCGCGCTGGAGGTGGCGGCAGCGGCGCTGATCATGGTGCGGGGGAGGCCGCAATCGAAGCTCTCGTAGGGTGGGCAAAGGCGCATAGCGCCGTGCCCACCATCTGTCTCTCCACGCGTGCCGCAAGATTTGGTGGGCACGCTCCGCTTTGCCCACCCTACGGGACTACGGGATATTCGTCCCAATAACGCGACGTCGCCTCAACAGACTCCGTCATTGCGAGGAGCTCGCGACAAAATTGCGGAACAATTTTGCGCTGATGCGACGAAGCAATCCAGACTGCCGCCGCGGTGACAGTCTGGATTGCTTCGCTGCGCTCGCAATGACGGTGTTCGAGCATGCAGCGGAACTCACGACTCCCGCTGCTTAAGCAAATCCTCCACATCCAGCCGCTTCGTGAACATCGCAAGCTTCCCGTCCGGCCCGAACGGCCATTGCTCCCTCGGCTTGTCCCAATACAGCTCGACGCCGTTCTGGTCGGGGTCGCGCAAATACAGCGCCTCGCTGACGCCGTGGTCGCTGGCACCATCCAGCGCGATGCCGGCCGTGAGCACCCGGTGCAGCGCATCCGCCAGCGCCGGCCTGGTCGGATACAGGATCGCGGTGTGATAGAGCCCGGTCGTGCCCGGCGGCGGCGGCGAGCCGCCCTTGCTCTCCCAGGTGTTGAGCCCGATGTGGTGGTGATAGCCGCCGGCCGAGATGAAGGCCGCGCCCGACCCCATGCGCTGCATCAGCTCGAAGCCGAGCACGCCGCAATAGAAGCCGAGCGCACGATCGAGATCGGCGACCTTGAGGTGAACGTGGCCGATCCTGGTGCCGGCGGCGACGGCTTGGTTCTGCGACATGTGGCTGCTCCGTTGATGGACTCCACATAAGGCGAGCCTCGGGACAGTGCTACCGGCTCACCCTGAAACTCTTCGTTTCCGAATGGGAAACTAAGCCAGCTCCGAGACCTCGCCCTCCGGCAGGCCAAACTCGAACGTGTTCAGCGTCATCGACACCAGCGTGTAATAGCCGCACAGCCCGATGATCTCGACGACGCCGCGTTCGCTGAGCAGCTTGACCGCCGCATCATAGAGGCCCTTCTCGACGCTGTGGACCTCATGCAGCGATTTCGCGACGTCGTAGATCATCTTGCCCTTGGCATCGTCGAACTCAGGCGTGCGGCGGTCGCGGATCGCCTCGATGATCTCAAGCTTCATGCCGCCCGCAAGCGCCAGGCGCTTATGCGCATACCATTCGTAATGCGCGGTCCAGTGCCGCGCCGTGACCAGGATCGCGATCTCCGAGAGCTTGGCCGGGAAGATCGTGTCGAAGCGCAGCACTTCGCCGAGCCGCGTGGCGTGACGCGCCATCTCCGGGCTGTTGAGCCAGGCCATCATCGGCGCCGGCGGTTTGCCGCGCTTGCCGGCAATCGACTCGTCATAGGTCTGGCGCTGGCTCTCGTTCATTTCGCCAGGCGAAAGAAGCTTTAGGCGCATTGTTGTTTCCTCTTTGTTTTCAAGGCTCGCCGTGGCGGCGACTATAGCCGAATGCGGGCTGCGGAAGTGGTTGAATTCCACGAGGCGATGGCTCAGAGTCGGCGGCAACAAGTCGATTTTGATTGATGGAAACGACCCATGACAGATTCTGAAACCGCCGATCTTGAAACATTCCGCAACGAGACGCGCGCCTGGCTGGAAGCCAATTGCCCGCCGGAGATGCGCAAGCCCGCGACATCCGATACCGACGTGTTCTGGGGCGGGCGCAACGCAAAATTCTCGTCCGAGCCGCAGCGCATCTGGTTCGAACGCATGCGCGACAAGGGCTGGACCGTGCCTGATTGGCCGAAGGAGTATGGCGGCGGTGGCCTGAGCGCTGCCGAGCACAAGGTGCTACGCGCGGAGATGGCGCGGATCGGCGCAAGGCCGCCGCTGTCGAGCTTCGGCATCTGGATGCTCGGGCCGGCGCTGCTGAAATACGGCAATGAGGCGCAGAAGAAGGAACATCTGCCGAAGATCGCCGCGGGCGAGATTCGCTGGTGCCAGGGCTATTCCGAGCCGAACGCCGGCTCCGATCTCGCCTCGCTGCAGACCCGCGCCGAAAGCGACGGCGACGACTTCATCATCACCGGCCAGAAGATCTGGACATCCTACGCCAATTACGCCGACTGGATCTTCTGCCTGGTCCGCACCGATCCCACTGCCAAGAAGCACGACGGCATCAGCTTCATCCTGTTCGACATGACCTCGAAGGGCGTCTCGACCAAGCCGATCCTGTTGATCTCCGGCTACTCGCCGTTCTGCGAAACCTTTTTCGACGGCGTCCGCGTGCCGAAGTCGCACGTGGTCGGCACCGTCAACCGCGGCTGGGACGTCGCAAAGTATCTGCTCCAGCACGAGCGCGCGATGATCTCGGGCATGGGCGAGCGCGGCGTCGGCCGTCCGCTCGGCCAGATCGCGGCGGATTCCGTCGGCTCCGATGCGCTGGGGCGGCTCGACGATGCCATGCTGCGTGGCCAGATCGCGCGCTTCGATGTGGATGAGGCCGCGCTTGCGGCCTGTGCCGAGCGCGCAGTCGATCTCGCCAAGGCGGGCCAGGCGCACCCGGCATTCTCCTCCGCGATGAAATATTACGGCACCGAGCTCAACAAGCGCCGCTACGAGATCTTGATGTCGGCCGGCGGCGTCGATGCGCTGGAATGGGAGAGCGAGCGCTCCAAGCAGGGCGCCCGCCCGCGCGCCTGGTTGCGCACCAAGGCCAACTCGATCGAAGGCGGCACGTCCGAGGTCATGCTCGGCATCGTCGCCAAGCGCATCCTGGATCTGCCGGGGGCGTGAGGCACACTGTCACCACGCGTCATTCCGGGGCGCGCAACGCGAGCCCGGAATCCATTCATCCACCAATTCCGCCGCTTGATGGATTCCGGGCCTGGCCCTTCGGGCCATCCCGGAATGACGAACATAGTTAGACTTCGAATTCGGAAACAAGAACATGGCCCTCGTCCTCACCGAAGAACAATCGATGCTCCGCGACAGCGCGCGCGGGCTGATCAGCGACAAGGCGCCGGTGTCGCACCTGCGGCACTTGCGCGACAGCAAGGATCCCACCGGCTTCTCCAAGGAGTTTTGGCATTCCTTCGCGGAGATGGGCTTTGCCGGCCTGCTGGTGCCGGAAGAGTTCGGCGGCTCTGGTCTCGGCCACGTCGAAGCCGGTGTCGTCATGGAGGAGATCGGCCGCACCTTGATGCCTTCACCTTTCCTCGCCACCAGCGTGGTCGCAGCTTCGGCCCTGAACCGCGGCGGTAACGCGGCGCAGAAGTCGGAATATCTGCCGAAGATCGCGAACGGATCGCTGCTCGCGACGCTGGCGATCGACGAGGGTGCAAAGCATCGCCCGCTCCAGACGAACTTGCAGGCCGTGCGCGCCGGCAACGGCTTCAAGCTCTCCGGCGCCAAGGCGCTGGTTATCGACGGCCACGTCGCTGATCTCCTCATCGTCGCCGCGCGCACCGCGGGTGCCGCCGGCGAGCGTGAAGGCCTGACGCTGTTCCTGGTCGACCCCAAGGCGAAGGGTGTCGCGGTCGAGCGCACCATCATGGTTGATGCGCACAACGCGGCGCGAATCGAATTCACCAATGTCGAAGTCAATGCCGACAGCGTGCTCGGCGAGGTCGAGCAGGCCGCAAGCCAGCTCGACGGCGTGCTCGATATCGGCCGCGGCGCGGTGGCTGCCGAAATGGTCGGCCTCAGCGACGAGGTCTTTGGCCGCACCGTCGAGTACCTGAAGAGCCGCAAGCAATTCGGCAAGCTGATCGGCGAATTCCAGGCGCTGCAGCACCGCGCCGCCGAGATCTATGTCGACATCGAGATCACCCGCGCCGCCGTAATGAAGGCGCTCCAAGCGCTGGATGCTGATGTCGCCAAGGCTGCATCAATCGTCGCCGTGGCAAAAGCCCGCGCCGGCACCACCGCCACCCGCGCAGTGCAGGAAGGCGTGCAGATGCACGGCGGCATGGGCATGACCGACCAGTTCGACATCGGCTTCTTCATGAAGCGCGCGCGCGTGTGCGAGGAATTGTTCGGCGACGCCAACTATCACACCGAGCAGCTGGCGCGGGCGCGGGGGTATTGAGACGAGGCAGCCGCCTCGTTCTCCGCTGTCATCGCCCGCGAAGGCGGGCGATCCAGTACGCCGCGGCTTCTCCGCATACGATCGGCGTCTCGGAATACTGGATCGCCCGGTCAAGCCGGGCGATGACAGTTGAGAGTGTGGAAAGCGCCTGCCCCAAGCTCGTCATTGCGAGGAGCTCTTGCGACGAAGCAATCCAGGCTGCCGCCGTGGAAAGATTCTGGATTGCTTCGCTTCGCTCGCAATGACGATGGTAGGCCGTCTTACCGCATCGGCGGTGCGTACTGCACGCCACCCGCATTCCACAGCTGGTTCATGCCACGTGGGATCTTCAGCTTCGACTTCTCGCCGATGTTGCGCTCGTACATCTCGCCGTAATTGCCGACGTGGCGGATGATGCGGACGGCCCAGTCCTTGGTGAGGCCGAGCTGCTCGCCGTAATTGCCCTCGGTGCCGACGAGGCGCATCACTTCCGGCTTCTTCGACTTCAGCGCCTCGTCGATGTTCTCCGAGGTGACGCCGAGCTCCTCGGCGTTGATCATCGCATACAGCGTCCACTTCACGATCATCATCCAGTCGTCGTCGCGCTGGCGCACGACGGGGGCGAGTGGCTCCTTGGAGATCATGTCCGGCAGGATCATTTGGTCGGCGGGTTTTGCGAGGTTCAGCCGCAGCGCATAGAGCTGGGAGACGTCGGCGCTCAGCGTGTCGCACTTGCCGGTGTCGTAGGCTTTCACGACGTCGTCGAGCTTGTCGAACTTCACCTCGTCATACTTCATGTTGTTGGCACGGAAGTAATCGGCGACGTTGAGTGCCGTCGTAGTGCCGGACTGGACGCAGACCTTGCTGCCGGTCAGGTCCAGCGAGGTCTCCTTGTTGCGCGAACGCGGCAGCATGAAACCTGCGCCGTCATAATAGGCGACGGCCGGGAAATAGAGGTCGTAGTCGAGCTCGCGCGCCATGCTCCAGGTCGAGTTGCGCGAGAGGATGTCCACCTTCCGGCTCTGCAATTCCTTGAAGCGCTCGCTGGCGTCGAGTGCGACGAACTTCGCCTTGGCCGGATCGTTGAAGATCGCCGCGGCCACCGCGCGGCAGAAATCGACGTCGAAGCCGGTCCAGTTGCCCTTGTCGTCGGGGATCGAGAAGCCGGGCAGGCCCTTGTTGACGCCGCACAGCACTTCGCCGCGGCGCACGGTGCGCTTCAGCGTGCGGGTGTCGTAGAATTCATAGACGATGGCCAGGACGGCGACCAGCACGGCGGCCGCGAGCCCGATCAGCAGGCCGCCTCGAAAAGTGCGCATCATGTTGCTCTCTCGAAAAATCGGGAAATGGGATATTCGCGAAGGCGAGGAAGATTAGAGCTCGGGCTTCTGCCGGATGACGACCTTGGTCCCGACCGGGACGCGATCGTAGAGATCGGCAACGTCATTGTTGACGAGACGGAAGCAGCCCGAGGACACCTTGGTGCCGATCGTGTCAGGACGGTTGGTGCCGTGGATGCGGTAGACGGTGGTGCCGAGATACATGGCGCGGGCCCCTAGCGGATTGCCTGGGCCGCCGGCCATGAAGCGCGGCAGATAGGGCTGGCGCTGGATCATCTCCGGTGGCGGCGTCCAGTCCGGCCACTCCTTCTTGTTGGTGATGTTCACCAGCCCCTGCCACTGAAAACCATCGCGGCCGACGCCGATGCCGTAGCGGATCGCGCGCCCGCCCGGCTGCACCAGGTAAAGATGACGCTCGGCAGTCGAGATGATGATGGTGCCGGGCGCCTCGGTGGTGCGGAAGTACACGACCTGCTTCTGCCATTCCGGATCGAGCTGGTAGGCGTCGTCGGCGATCAGGCCCGGCTCGTCGCCGCGATCAGGCTGCTGGGCGAAGACTTGGGGCGCTGACAGGATCAGGCCGATTGCTGCCACAAGCATCCCGGTCAGGCGACGAAAATCCGTCATGTAAAGCTCTCCCCGCTGCCACAGCGCAAATCATTCAAGACCATCAAACCTGAGGGGCAAGTTCATGGCAAGTTGATGGCGCGCCGCCCTGGTATGTCACGGCAATGCTTTGGTTTTTTGACGCGCCGCGCAATGCCACAAACAGGGGATGGCGCGAAAAGCAGTGATCGTGGCGCCCCGGCTCGTGCGCTCCCTCCCCCGCTTGCGGGGGAGGGCCGGGGAGAGGGCTGTCTCCACGATGGGGCAATCCCGATGTGGAGCGAACCCTCACCCGGCGCGCGGGACGATGCTGCGCATCGCCTTGGGCGCGCCGACCTCTCCCGCAAGCGGGAGAGGCTCAGACCGAACTCGCGGTGAGATCAACTTCGACAATTGGCGCTAGACGCCAATCAGATCCGGTTGCTCTCCGCCGCGATTCCCAGCCGCCGGACGATCTCGGCGCCCACGGCGCGGGCCTCGAGCCGCGACCCGATGCGGGGGCTGCGAAAGCGCTGTCCGGAGTGCAGCCGGATCACCACGATGCAATGCTCGTCCTCGGACCGGCCGCGGCGCTCGACCGTGATCGTCTTCACGTCGTGCCCCGCGATATGGTCGGCGCGCGGCGTGCCGTCGCCCCACAGGCGTTCGACGCGAATGTCCCCTTGCCGGATGATCCAGAAGGCGCCGGTCACGAGATTGGCATATCTGTGCACGGCGAACGCGGCGATCGCACCAACCGGCAGCAGCATGATGTCGATCGGGCCGGGCGGCAGGCCGCGCCAGAGCTTGTAGGCGTAGGGAACGGCGCACAGTGCGACGGCGATCAATGCAACGATGCGGATGTCGCGCGCGGGAAACGGCTCGAGAGGTTCGCCGAGATGCATCTCGGGATTGCTGGCATCGAGCGGATTGCGAGGTGCCTCGACGTTGGGAACGTCGAATTGCGCGGCGATCCGGGCCACGGTGTCGCGCACATGCGTGACGTCGGAGATCGGCGGGGACGTCAAGCGTTCCCCGGAGGCCAGCGTGAAGGCCAGCTGGAAACGGGCTTTCGCCCGCTTGCTGCCGGGAACCTGCAATTCCCTGATGTCGTCCTTGGGGACGACCCGCGTACGCAGCTTTCCGAAGGGACGCTGTTGCCCGATCAGGATCTCGTTCGGGGTGATGATCCACACCACCGCCGGCGCCAGCATGATGCCGCAGACGAATGCCGCGCCCAGGAGGAGAGCGGCTACCGAGATGATCACTTCCAGTGTGTCGTGCGTGAACAGGCCGGGCGTGAAGCACAGCGCAACCGCGGCCGCAGAGCCGGCCATGATCAGCCGCTGCGCGATCGAGGAGCCTTCACGAAGGCGGATGTCGTTGCTGGTGGTCGCGTCGTCCATCACGGGCGGCTGATTTCGTCGATGCGAAACTCCACGGACGAGTCCGTGGAGTCAAGCAACAAGGACGACAGATGAATCCGGCCGCGCGATGTCGGCGCGGCATCAGCTGTTCACGTTCAGGAGCCGCGCCACCGTACCGTCGATCTGGTCGTAGCTGCCTTCACCTTCGTGCTGGAACACGATCTTGCCGGTCTGGTCGATGATGTATTGCGCCGGCCAATATCGGTTGCGGTAGGCGTTCCAGGTTTTGGAATCATTGTCCTGCGCCACCGGATAGGTGATGCCGTGGCGTTTCAGCGCAGCCTGAACGTTAGAGGCGGAACGCTCGAACGGGAATTCCGGCGTGTGCACGCCGACCACGACGAGGCCCTTGTCCTTGTACTTGGCATAGAGGTCGGTGACGTGCGGCAGTGTGTTGACGCAGTTGACGCAGCCATAGGTCCAGAAGTCGACCAGCACGACCTTGCCGCGCAGGTCGGCCATGCTCAGCGGTTTCGAGTTGAACCAGTTGTTGATGCCGGTGAAGTCGGGCGCGGTCTGCTGGCTCGCGGCGGCGGTGACGATGGGGGCGGCGCGCGCGGCCTCGTCGCAGATGCCGGGGATGACGGCGCCTGATCCGGCCATGCCGATCAGGGCGGCGGCCACGGTGAGCAGTTTGAAAGTCATGAACGAGTCCTCCGGTTGCGATGCGCGATGATCACAGGCCGATCTGGCCGGTGGGATAGAAGCCGGTGAGCCACGCCACGAGCAGCGTGTCGTATTGGAAATAGGCGGCGACCGCGAAGGCGATCACAACGATTCCAAAACCCTGCTGCAGCCGCGGCGAGATGCGGGCGAGGCTGCGCACCCGCGTGGTCGCGGCCTGGCCGCCATAGGCGATCGCCAGCATCGGAATTGCCGCACCGATGGCGTAGGCGACCAGCAGCGTCCCGGCCCAGCCTAAGTTCTTCGAGGTCGCAACCAGCGTCAGGATCGAGCCGAGCACGGGACCGGCGCAGGGCGTCCAGACCAGGCCGAGCGTGGTGCCGAGCACGAGCCCGCCCAGCGCGCCCTCGCGCTGGGTGGCGCTGGAATTGCCAAGATCGAGCCAGCCGTTGAGCCGGATCGACAGCCATTCGAACGGCGCCGGCCACAGCATCAACAGGCCGAAGCCGAGCAGCAGGATGGATGCCGCCTCGCGCAGCACGTTCGGATCGAAGTCGAACAGCCGCGTGATCGCACCGAGCAGCAGCGCGGTCGCCGAGAACGAGATGACGAAGCCGAGCGCGATCATCGCCGGCCGCAAGTGCCCCGCGCGCCCGATCGAGGCGCCGAGCAGGATCGGCAGCATCGGCAGCGTGCACGGCGCGGCGATGGTGAGGATGCCGGCAAGCACGGCGAAGAGAAGTTCGAGCATCGGGCACTCGTGGAGAGGGGTACGAGGGCTGTTCGGGATGGATGCGTGGATCGTTACGCGCCGTCACGCGCTCGTGACGAAGCCGCTGTCTTTGTAGGGCAATTGCGTCGGCGACAACGGCGGTCTGCTCCCTCCCCCGCTTGCGGGGGAGGGTTGGGGAGAGGGTGTCTCCGCAACGGACACTCCCCAAGATGGAAAAACCCTCACCCGCCGCACTCTGCGAATGCGTCGGCCTCTCCCGCACGCGGGAGAGGCGGGAGCCTGCCGCCACACCTTTTCCCCGCAAACACAAAACGACCCGGAGGGGGGCATCCCGTCCGGGTCGTTGGAGGTCCTTGGGAGGTTTAACCAAAACCGTATGTGAGCTTTATAGGAGAGAAGTTTTTCCGCCTGATGTTGTGCTTTGTTTCAATTGTTTCGTCGGCGGTAACACTTCCGTGTCCGGGGACAGGGCCAAAGGCGCGGCCCTATCCCATTGAATCCATTGAGTTTAAGCGGCGAAGCGATCGACGCCGGCGCCCTTAAGCAAATCGGCGAGCTGCTTGCGGGCGTAAAACATTCGCGTTTTCACCGTGCTCTGGGGGATGCCGATGATCTGGCCGACCTCCTCCACCGACTTCTCATGGTAATAGACGAGGTTGATGATCTCGCGATGCGCAGGCGACAGCTTCTGCACGCAGGCGCGCAGGATGGCGCTGGTGTCGCTGCGATCGAGCGAGGTCTCCGGCGTGTCGGAATCGTCGGGGATCTGACGCACATCCTCCTGGTCGATGTCCTCGAAACGGCGCTGGCGCATCGCGGTCAGCGCCTTGAAGCGGGCGATCGAGAGCAGCCAGGTCGAGACCTGCGAGCGGCCCTGGAATTGGCCGGCGGTCCGCCACACGTCCAAAAACACCTGGCTGACGAGGTCTTCCGCCGTGGTGGCATCGCGCACGATGCGCAGGATGAAACGGTAAACCCGCACATTGTGCCGGCAATAGAGGATATGCATGGCCGTCCGGTTGCCGCCGGCAATGCTTTCGAGAAGCATGTCGTCCGAAGTCGCCTGAACGGCAATGATGCTTTGGCTGGCCTGGGCGTTGATGGCAATGACGTTCGGCATGAAACTAGCTCCCCGTAGCGCCGCGACCGAGCGGCGTTTCCTTGAGGGAAAGTGTTAATCAGCCAACGTTTCGGGACGTCTGCACGAAAAGCGGAAAATGGTTTCGTGCGCTGCCAAATTGTTTCGTCGAAAGGGGTGCGACGAAACATTCGGAGCAAAAAAGCGTGGAATTTCAATGTACGGGAAATACGGGGGTGGGGATTGGCGGAGTGAGGAACGAATTTGGGGGTGTTGCGTTCGCTGCCGCCTCAAGCGTCGTCCTGGCGAAAGCCAGGACCCATAGCCACAGGATTGGGTTTGGCGAAGACTCGTGGTTATCAGCCCACGCGCCCACGGCCCGTTGGGGTAATGGGTCCTGGCTTTCGCCAGGACGACCTCGGAGGATGCCGCCCTACGCCTTCTCGCCGGCCGGCGAGAACAGATAGCCGCCGCCGCGGATGGTGCGGATCACGGCGGGCTTGGCGGGGTCGGGCTCGATCTTGCGGCGGATGCGCATGATGCGGAGGTCGACGGCGCGATCGAAGGCTTCGGCGTCGCGCGCATTGGCGAGCTCCAGCAGCCGCTCGCGCGACAGCACGCGCTTCGGATTGGCCGCGAACACCTTGAGCAGACCGAACTCGGACGCCGTCAGCGGATGCTCGTTGCCCTCGTCGTCGCGCAACGCCTGCGCTTCGAGATCGAGCCATTTGGTGCCGAAGCGCACCAATTGATCCTTGTCGGATTTCGCAACGGCGGCGTCCGGCGCGACAGCCTTGGCCGGCCCGCTCCGCCGCAGCACCGAACGAATGCGCGCCATCAGCTCGCGCAGCTCGCAGGGTTTTGCCACGTAATCATCGGCGCCGAGCTCGAGCCCGACGACGCGGTCGATCGGGCTCGCGGTCGCCGTGAGCATGATCACGGGCACGTTGATGCGGCTCTTAAGGTCGCGGATGATCGAGAGCCCATCTTCCTCAGGCATGTTGAGATCGAGCACGACGAGGTCGGGCATGCTGCCCTGGATCGCGGCGCGCAAGGACTTGCCGCCGTCGCATAGCGTCACGGTGAAGCCGTGCATCTTGAGATAATCGCCGACCATCTCCCGGGCCGGGGCCTCGTCGTCGACGATCATGATGTGCTGGCTTTGGGTCATGGTCCTGAGATCACGGCATTTCAGTCGCGGGGAGCGTGATGGTGAAGGTCGAGCCCGTGCCGGGCCCGTCGCTGTCGGCCGTCACCTCGCCGCCATGCATGTCGATAATACGCTTCACGATGGATAACCCAAGCCCCGTCGAGCTCTCGCCGGCGGTCGGCTTTGCTGACAGCCGCTGGAACCGGCCGAACAGGCGGCCGAGATCCTCCGGCGACAGGCCGGCGCCCTCGTCGCTGACGCGGACGATGGTTTCGCTGCCCTCATGGGTGACGGCCACGGCGATCTTGCCGCCGATCGGCGAGTATTTGATGGCGTTGCTGATGAGGTTGTCGATCGCCTCGCGGATGCGGTCGGTGTCGCACATGGTGACGATGTTGGGCGGCGCGGCGACGCTGATCGTTTGCTGCTTGTTGACGGCGAGCGGCTGGTTGGCTTCGGCGACCTCCTTGACCAGGCCCGCGACGTCGACCGGCTCGCGGCGGATGGTGATGTCGAAGGCATCGGCCATCGCGTCCGAGATCAAATGATCGACCATCGTGGTCAGCCGCTTGGTGGCGTCGCGGATGTGATCGACCTGGGCGACCACGCCGCTTTGCGAGGCACCGGTCGAGATCAGCTCCTTCAGCATCTCGGTGCGGCCGAGGATGACGCCGAGCGGATTCTTCAGATCGTGCGCGACGGTGCCCAAAATCTCGTTCTTGAAGCCGTTGGCGCGCTGCAGCCGCAGCCATTGCGCGGAGAGGCGGCGGTTGGCCTGCATCAGCGCGCGGGTGCGCTGGGCGACGCGGTCCTCCAGCTGCGTGTTGGCGTCCTGGAGCTGCTGGTAGAGGATCACGTTGTCGAAGGCGATCGAGAGCCGGCTGGAGAAGATCTCGACCAGCGAGCGGTCGGTCTCCGACAACTCGCGCTCGGCCTGCAGCAGCACCACCACCTCGCGGCCGCTTCCGGTGCGCAAATAGATCACGCTGCGGTGGTCGGCGAATTCGTTCTTGCGGCGCTGGAACGCGGCCTCCACCATCTCGCGCAATTCGGGGTCGAGCGCCTTTGATGAGGTGGTGCCGATGAAGCGGCTGTAGCAGCCGCTGCCGGCGAGCACCGAGAGCTCGGGGTCGACCCCGCCATTGTCGCGCAGGACCAAGATGCCGGCGCAGTCGACATTGAGCAGCGACGCGAGCTGGGTCAGAACGCCCTCGGCGAGCCGCTGCATCGACTTGAAGTCGTAAAGCGTCGAGGCCGCGTCGATGATGATCTCGAGCCCGCGGCGCGTCTGCACCATGCGCTCGAGCTGCTGATAGGAGCGCAGCGCGGCGGTCAGCGAGGTGAACAGCTTGTCGGCGGTGAGCTCGGTCTTGGCCTTGTAGTCGTTGATGTCGTACTGCACGATCACGCGCCGCTCTGGCGCCTGGCCGGGCTGGCCGGTGCGCAGGATAATGCGGACGGTCTCGTTCTTGATCTCGTTGCGGATGAATTCGACGAGCTCGAGGCCGGCGACGTCGGTCTCCATGATGACGTCGAGCAGCACGGCGGCGACGTCGCCGTGCTCGGCCATCAGCTTGCGACCTTCCGCCGCCGAATAGGCCGACAGGATCTCCAGGCTCTGGCCGTTGAGGCTGTAGTCGGACAGCGCGAAGCGGGTGCCGTCATGCACGGCCGGATCGTCGTCGATGACGGCGATCTTCCATTTTCGGGCGTTGGCATCCTCCGACGCGGTACCGGTGTCGTCGATCAGGTGGAGGACATCGTCCTGTTCGGCCATTGAGAAGTCCCGTCACTTTCTGTGCTTTGCGCGCCCTTGGCGATGCGGGGCATGATAATGCGAAAAGTAGTGCCTTGTCCCAGCTTGGATTCCAGCATCATACGGCCGCCGAGCTGCTGGGTGACGAGGTTATAGACGATATGCAGGCCAAGTCCCGTGCCACCTTCATTGCGCCGGGTGGTAAAGAAAGGGTCAAAGGCCTGGCGCTGCACGTCCGGGGTCATACCGGCCCCGTCATCGGCGAAGCTGATCTCGATGTCGTCGGCCCCGCGCGGCCGGGCCGAGATCGCGATTGTGCCGGCGCGGCCGTCGGCGAAGGCGTGGTTGGCGGCGTTGAGGAAGAGGTTGGTTAGGATCTGGCCGTAGGAGCCGGGATAGCCGTCGAGCAGCAGCCCCTCGGGCACGTCGACCTGAAGCGTGATCGGCGAGCGCTTCAGCACTGGGCGCAGGCTGGCGATGATCTGGTCGGTGGCTTCGCTTAAGCTGAACTGCCGCCGTTCGGCATGGGAGCGGTCGACCGCGACCTGCTTGAACGACTGGATCAGCTCGCCGGCGCGCTGCAGGTTGGCGACGAGCTGCTGCGAGGCGTCGCGCGAGGACTGCACGAATTCCTCGAGCTGCGAGCGGCGCAAGCCCCCATCGCCTTTGAGCTGGGCCTCGAAGATCTCGCTGCGCCGGGCAAAGCTCGATGCAACGGTCAGGCTGATGCCGATCGGGTTGTTGACCTCGTGGGCGACGCCGGCAACGAGGCCGCCGAGCGCGGCGAGCCGCTCGGCGTCGATCAGATTCTGCTGCGCGGTGTTGAGCTCGAGCAGCGCGCTCTCGGCCTTCTCCTTCGACGCGCGCAGCTCGTCCTCGGTCTGGCGCTTGGCGATCGCGTTCTCGCGGAACACTTCCACGGCGCGCGCCATGGCGCCGACCTCGTCGCGTGCCTTGGTGCCCTGCACCTCGCGGTCGAGATCGCCCAGCGTGATCGCGCGCATCGCCGCCATGAGCTGCTGGAGCGGCAGGCGGATCGACAGTGCGATCATCACGCCCGCGGTGAGGATGACGCCGAGGAAGATCACCGCGATCGACAGCACGCGGCGGGAAATGTCGGCCAGCGTGCGGTCAAAAGTCGCCTGCGCCTTCTGCTCGCGCTGGCGCATCTTGGTCGAGAGGTCGTCGATGGCGCCGATCGCTTCGGCCTGACTGGCGTCGATGGTGTTGCGCAACAGATCGGTGCGGCTCGCCAGCTGCTCGGAGAGCTTTGCAAAGCCCTCGCGCAAGGACGCGGTGCGGTCCGCGAGCCGCCGCAAGGCCATGCGCTGAAGGTCGTTGTCGGCGAGATCGATCATGACCGGGATGGTCTTCTCGATCGTCTCGGTGTTGCGGCGCGCGTCGTCGGCGGCGCCCGGCGACAGCGACAGATAGTAGGAATTGGCCGCGACCAGCATCGCGGTGAAGGCTTCGCGGGATTTTCCAAGCGAAGGCCAGATCAGCGCGTCGCGATGGCCGGTGGCGCCTTCGATGATGGAATAGAGGCCCGCCATGTCCTTGGCCGGGCCCTGCACCTGTTCCTCGTAGGTCTTGGCGATGGTGGCCTGCACGCTGCGCAGTTCGCCAAAGCCGTTGAGGAAGCGGTCGGTGGTGCGCTCGAGCTCCTCCACCGAGCCCGACAGCATCGGATCCTTGGTGGCGCGGTTGGCCAGCGTGCCCAGCACCGCCTCGCGCAGCAGCAGGATCTCGGCGAACAGGTCCGGGCTCGGCTGGTTGATGTAGCGGTGGATCAGGTTTTGCAGCCGCCCGGTCTCGCTTTCGAGCAGTGCCAGGATCCGGTCGGACTCGCGCACCTGGCGCACGTCGTCCCAGGCCGAGCCCAGCACCTGCGCGCCGTTCCAGATCATCGCCACCAGCACCACAACGACGGCGGAGTTCAGCGCCGCGATCGACAGGATGCGCCAGCGGATCGGCACCGCCCGCAGCGCGCCGACGAGACGCGCGCGCAGGCGCCCGATCGGGCCGGGCGGCCTCTCTGTGGTCTCGCTGTGTCCAAGCCCGGCCAAGAGGCTCTACTCCACCTTGCGAATGCGTTCGATCAGCGCGGCCGCGGCCGGATCGCGCCCGGCCTTGGCATAGATTGGAGTCATCGCCTCCTCGAACGGCTTGCGGTCGATGTCGTTGATGATGGTGACGCCCGCGTCCTGGGCCTTGCGCTGCGACTGCTCCTCGAGGTCGCGCCATTTCTCGCGCATGAACCGGCTGGAGCGCTGCGCGGCCTCCTTGAAGATCGTCTGCTCCTCCGCCGAGAGGCTTTCCCAGGCCTTCAGCGAGATCACCAGCACTTCCGGGCTCATCGTGTGCTCGGTGAGCGCGTAATGGCCAGCTTGTTTGTAATGGTCTGTCGTCACGAAGGATGGCCAGTTGTTTTCGGCGCCGTCGATCAGGTGGTTGGCAAGCCCGGTGAGCACCTGCCCGTAAGGCAGCTCGACCGGTTCGGCGCCGAGCGCGCGCATCATCTGGCTCATCAACTCCGACTGCTGTACCCGGATCCGCAATCCCCTGAGATCCGCGACACTCCTCACGGGCCGGACGCTGTTGTAGATCGACCTCGCGCCGGAATCGTAGAAGGCGAGCCCGACGAAGCCATAGGGCTCGAAGCTGTTCAAGATCTCGCTGCCGATCGGCCCGTCCAGCACCTTCTGCATGTGCTCGATGGACCGGAACAGGAACGGCATCGCCAGCACGTTCATCGCCGGGACGAAATTGCCGATCAGGGCGACGTTGGTCCGGTTGAGGTCGATGGCGCCGGCCCGGGTCTGCTCGATGGTCTCCTTCTCCTCACCGAGCTGGCGGGAGTGGAACACCTTGATCTCGTGCCGGCCGCCGGTGCGCTCGGCGATCAAGGCGCCCATGTAGCGCAGCGCCTGGACGGTCGGGTAATCCTCGGTCTGGGTGTCGGCGGCGCGAAATTCGCGTGCGACCGCGTCCGTCGTACAGACGGCAAGCAGAAGCGCGACGAAGATCACCCCGGTCCGCGAGAGTTCGGCACGGCTCAACACTGGCACACTCAACCCCTCAGTGGTGGAGTCTATGGCGGAAGGAAAAGGTTCAACGCAATCTAGCAAATGGTAAAGGGAAGGCCATCCCGCTCCGGGCGTCGGGCCGATTGTGCGGCGCGGCCGCCGCGCATTCCCGGTTGAAACTGCCAATGCCGCGCCTTAAGCAGGGCAGCCGCCCTTTAGGCGTGCGACACGGGAAGAGCCATCGTGATTTCAGCATTGCGCTTTTTGCAGGTCGTCGCCGTCCTTGCGGCTGTCACCATGGCCACGCCAGTGCGTGCCGCCACCGACATTGCGCTGTGGCACGCCATGTCCGGCGAGCTCGGCCGGCAGCTCGACAAGCTCGCCGCCGCCTTCAACGCCTCGCAGTCCGATTACCGCATCGTGCCTGCTTACAAGGGCAACTACACCGAGACGGTGACGGCGGCGATCTTCGCCTTCCGCTCGCGCAGCCAGCCTGCCATCGTCCAGGTCAACGAGGTCGCCACCGCCACGATGACCGCGGCCAAGGGCGCGATCTATCCCGTGTTCAGCCTGATGCGGGACCAGGGCGAGCCGTTCTCGCTGGGCGATTACCTTCCCGCCGTCTCCGGTTACTACACCGATGCGGCCGGCAATCTGTTGTCGTTCCCGTTCAATTCCTCGACGCCGATCCTGTATTACAACAAGACCATGTTCCGCGATGCCGGCCTCGATCCGGAGACGCCGCCGAAGACCTGGCCGGAATTGGGGCTAGCTGCCAAGCGCCTGCGCGAACGCGGTGCGGCCTGCGGCTTCACCACCTCCTGGCCGTCCTGGATTCATGTCGAGAATTTCTCCGCCTTCCACAATCTACCGCTGGCGACGCGGGCGAACGGCTTTGCCGGGCTGGATGCGGAATTGACCATCAACAATCCGGTTCTCGTCAAACACATCGCTCAGCTCAGCGAGTGGCAAAAGACAAAACTGTTCGACTATAGCGGCCGCGGACAAGCGGCCGAGCCGCGTTTTCAGAAAGGCGAATGCGGCATCTTCATCGGCTCCTCGGCGACGCGGGCCGACATCAAGGCGAATTCGAAATTCGAGATCGGCTACGGCATGATGCCGTACTGGCCCGACGTGAAGGGCGCGCCGCAGAATTCGATCATCGGCGGCGCCACGCTGTGGGTGCTGCGCGACCGGCCGCGCGAGGAGTACAAGGGCGTGGCGCGGTTCTTCGCCTATCTGTCGCAGCCCGGGGTGCAGGCCGCCTGGCACCAGAACACCGGCTATCTGCCTGTTACCCGCGCCGCCTTTGAGCTGACGCGGTCGCAGGGATTCTACGAGCGCAATCCTGGTTCGGCGATCTCCTTCGAGGAGATCACGCTGCATCCGCCGACGGAGAACTCCAAGGGCGTCCGGCTCGGCTCCTTCGTGCTGATCCGCGGCGCGATCGAGGACGAGCTGGAGCAGGCCTTCGCCGGCCACAAAAGCGCGCAAGCAGCGCTGGATTCCGCCGTCGAGCGCGGCAACAAGCTGCTGCGCCAGTTCGAGCGCGCCAGTCCCGAGCGGTAGAATGTCGCGATTAGACATCGCCGCGACCGCGCGTGAGGTGCCCTCCCTCCCCCGCGTGCGGGGGAGGGTTGGGGAGAGGGTGCCTCCGCATCGGGACAATCACCTAGAGGAGAAAGCCCTCACCCGGCACTACGTGCCGACCTCTCCCGCAAGCGGGAGAGGTGCACCGCCTCTTTGGCTTGCACAGAGCCAACCAAAGTTGACCCTGCTTTCGATACGCGAATGCAGATGACCATCACGCCGTCGCAACAACTGCCTCACTTCGCCGACGCGAAAAGCTTCCGCGCCTGGCGCTCCGACCCGGCGCAATGGCTGGGAATCGCGCTCGACATCGCGCGCGGCCATGGTCTCGATATCGGCGCACCGCATGTATTTTCGACCGGCACCAATCTCGTAGTCGGCCTCGGCGAGCGTCTCATCCTGAAAATCTTCCCGCCGCTGCTGCGCGCGCAATTCGTGTCCGAGCGCGGCTCGCTGGCGCAACTTGCCGGCCGTCTTACCTTACCGATTCCCGAGATCGTCGCCGAAGGGGAGCGCGACGGCTGGCCCTATCTGATCATCACCCGCCTTGCCGGCACGCTCGGCTCGGAGGTGTGGCCGCAATTGGCGGAAGACCAGAAGGAGCGCGTGCTGCGCCAGATCGGCGAGACCATCGCCGCCGTGCAGCGCGCGCCGCTCGGAGAGCTCGCGCACATCGAGCCGCGCTGGGATGGCTTCATGCTTCAGCAGATGCAGGGGTGCCGTGCCAGGCACGAGCGTCTCGGCCTTGCGCCGAAATTCCTGAGAGGTCTCGATGATCTCCTGCGGGATGCGGCAAAGCTCATTCCGTTGGATGCGCCGCCGGTGATCCTGATCGGCGAATACATTCCGGAAAACTTCCTGCTCGCCTGCCGGAACGATCAATGGTCGCTCGCCGGCCTGTTCGATTTCGGCGACGTCCTCGCAGGATGGCGCGATTACGATCTGCTCGGCCCCAGCGCCTTCATGGCGGCGGGCCGGCCGGGCCGGGTGCGCAGCCTGCTCGAAGGCTTCGGCTATGCGAAGCCGGATTTCGAGTTGAAGCGCCGCCTGATGGCCCTGATGCTGCTGCACCGCGCCAGCGACCTCAACAGCCACATCTGCATCGAGGGCTGGCAGGATATGGCGGCGGATCTGGTCGAGCTGCAGGAGCTGATCTGGGCGGAGTGAACACGAGCGCTCCAACCTCCGCCGTCGTCCTGGACCAGCGCAGCGAAGCGGAGCGCCGATCCAGGACCCATTACCCCAGGGAGAAGTTTGGCGAAGACTCGTTGTTACCAGCTTCGCGCTGCAACTCCTCCCTGGGGTAATGGGTCCTGGCTTTCGCCAGGACGACAGCGGAGAGGTAGGCGTGCCCGCCAAACGAGCCGCTATATCGAATAGCCTACATAATAAGCAAAATGCCCCGCTTTGTATGCAATGGCAGTGATTTGCGCTGTCGTCCTTCAGACCGCAAATCCGACCTTTCGCCCGCGATTTCAGCGGATTAGCGCCCTGGCCAGCGCTCCATTAACCCTTGGCACGAACCTTGCGAATCCGGTTCCAACCAAAAACCTTTGCGTTGGAGCGATTTCATGAAGCGCCGCGATTTCCTTAAGTCCGTTTCCGGATTGGCCGCTGGCGCGGCGCTTCCGGCCATGCCGTCTGTGATCTCCTCCGCCAAGGCCGATGCGCGTTCGGAGACGCTGCTGATCGTCTCGGAAGGCGGCCCGAACAATCTCGACATCCATGGCGTCGGCACCAACGTGCCGGGCTACGAGGTGTCGTGGAATTGCTACGACCGCCTGATCAGCCACGAGATGAAGAGCGGTCCCGGCGGCGTGCCCTATTACGACCGCGACAAGTTCAAGGGCGAGCTCGCCGAGGACTTTAGGATCGACGACATGTCGGTCACCTTCAAGCTGAAGAAGAACGCCAAATTCCACGACGGTGCGCCGGTCACGGCGAAGGATGTGAAGTGGTCGCTCGACCGCGCCGTCAGCGTCGGCGGCTTTCCGACCTTCCAGATGAGTGCGGGTTCACTGACCAAGCCCGAGCAGTTCGTCGTGATCGACGACCACACCGTGCGCGTCGATTTCCTGAAGAAGGACAGGCTGACGATCCCCGATCTCGCGGTCATCGTGCCCTGCATCGTCAATTCCGAGCTGGTGAAGAAGAACGCCAGCGAGAAGGATCCATGGGGCCTCGAATTCACCAAGCAGCAGACCGCGGGCTCCGGCGCCTACAAGGTGACGAAGTGGACCGCCGGCACCGAAGTCGTCATGGAGCGCAACGAGGATTGGGTCGGCGGTCCCCTGCCCAAGATCAAGCGCGTGATCTGGCGCATGGTGCCGCAGGCCGGCAACCGCCGCGCGCTCCTGGAGCGCGGCGATGCCGACATCTCCTATGAGCTGCCGTTCAGGGATTTCCAGGAGATGAAGGCGAACGGCAAGCTCAACGTGGTGTCGCTGCCGTTCTCCAACGGCATCCAGTATATCGGCATGAATGTGACCAAGCCGCCGTTCGACAATCCGAAGGTGCGGCAGGCCATCGCCTATGCGATGCCGTACCAGAAGATCATGGACGCCGTGCTGTTCGGCCTCGGCAATCCCATGTTCGGCGCTGCCAAAGACAAGCCGACCGAAGTCGCCTGGCCGCAGCCGCACAAATACAACACCGATATGGAGAAGGCGAAGGCGCTGCTCACTGAAGCCGGCTATGCCAACGGCTTCGAGGCCACGATTTCGTTCGACCTCAATTTTGCCGGCGTCAACGAGCCGCTCTGCGTGCTGGTGCAGGAGAGCCTCGCGCAGCTCGGCATCAAGACCACCATCAACAAGGTGCCCGGCGCCAACTGGCGCACCGAATTGAACAAGAAGGAGATGCCGCTCTTCACCAACGTGTTCTCGGGCTGGCTCGATTACCCCGAATACTTCTTCTACTGGTGCTATCACGGCAACAATTCCGTCTTCAACACCATGAGCTACAAGTCGGCGGAGATGGACAAGCTCATCGACGGCGCGCGCACCGCCGCCGCGACCGGCGACAAGGCGGCGTACGATGCCGACGTGAAGGGCTTCGTCGATCTCGCCTACGCCGACATCCCGCGCATCCCGCTCTACCAACCATTCGTCAACGTCGCGATGCAGAAGAACATCAGCGGCTACCAATATTGGTTCCACCGCCGCCTCGATTATCGCGCGATGGCGAAGGGGTGAGAGGGCATGCTGGTCGTCAGCGACGCATCGGCATCGGCACTGGGCTCCCTCTCCCGCTTGCAGGAGAGGGTTGGGGAGAGGGTGTCTCCGCTTTGGGATTGGCAGGGATTGCGGAGGGTGTCCCCGCGCGGCGAGAGCCCTCACCCGCCGCGCTCTGCGAGCGCGTCGGCCTCTCCCGCAAGCGGGAGAGGCGAAGCAAGCCCGCGGAGCACCCCATGCTGACCATGATCGGCAAGCGCCTGATGTTCGCGATTCCCTCGCTGATCGGCGTCGTCATCGTCACCTTCCTACTGACGCGCGCGCTGCCCGGTGACCCCGCGGCGTACTTCGCCGGTCCCGCCGCAACCAAGGAAGCCGTCGAGCAGATCCGGAAAAAACTCGGCCTCGACCGGCCGCTGATCGAGCAGTTCTTCCGCTACGCTGGCGATCTCGCCCATGGCGATTTCGGCAACTCGCTCACCACCGGCCAGCCGGTCGCGACCGAAATCCGCAATCGTCTGCCCGCCTCCGCCGAGTTGACGCTGCTCGGCCTCATCGTCTCGATCGTGATCGCCATCCCGCTCGGCGTGCTGGCGGCGACGCGGCCGGGATCATGGGTCGACCATCTCTGCCGGGTCACGACCACGGCCGGCGTGTCGTTGCCAGTGTTCTTCACCGGCCTCGTGCTGGTCTATGTCTTCTATTTCCGGCTCGGCTGGTCTCCGGCACCGCTCGGCCGGCTCGACGTGTTCTACAGCGCGCCGCCGACGGTGACAGGCTTCTATCTGATCGACACGCTGCTCGCGCGGGACGTCGAGGCGTTCCGCTCGGCGCTGAGCCAGCTCATCCTGCCGGCGACGACGCTTGCGATCTTCTCGCTGGCGCCGATCGCGCGCATGACGCGTGCCTCGATGCTGGCGGTGCTCGCCTCCGAGTTCGTTCGCACCGCCCGCGCCAGCGGCCTGTCGCCGTCGACCGTCATCGTCACCTACGCCTTCCGCAATGCCATGCTGCCCGTCATCACCACGCTCAGCATGGTGTTCTCGTTCCTCCTGGGCGCCAACGTGCTGGTGGAAAAAGTGTTCGCCTGGCCCGGCATCGGCTCCTATGCGGTGGAAGCGCTGATCTCGTCGGACTTCGCGCCGGTGCAGGGCTTCGTGCTGACCATGGCTGTCATGTACGTGCTGCTCAATCTCGTGATCGATATCCTCTATGGCGTGATCGATCCGCGCGTCAGGTTGGAGGGGTAGGGGGCATTCATGAGCTCTGTTGCGCCTGCTGTTGAACCGGTCGGTCCCGCCCGCACCTCGGGCCTCGTCGCGATCCTCGAACAGACCCGCTATGTCCTCGGCGAAAACAAGGTCACGGGCTTTGCCTTCGCGCTGCTGATCCTGATCCTGGCCGCCGCGGTGTTCGGTCCCTATGTGGTGCCCTACGACCCACTGGCCTCCGACACCGCGGCGACGTTGCAGTCGCCGTCGGCGGCGCACTGGTTCGGCACCGATCAGTTGGGACGCGACATCTTTAGCCGCGTCATCGTCGCGACCCGACTCGACACCTTCATCGCGATCGCCTCCGTCGCGCTGGTGTTCCTGATGGGCGGGCTCGCCGGCATCGCCGCCGGCTATTTTGGCGGCTGGACCGACCGCATCGTCGGCCGCGTCGCCGATACCATCATGGCCTTCCCGCTGTTCGTGCTGGCGATGGGCATCGTCGCCGCGCTCGGCAACACCGTGCAGAACATCATCCTGGCCACCGCCATCGTGAACTTCCCGCTCTATGCTCGCGTCGCGCGCGCCGAAGCCAATGTCCGCCGCAACGCCGGCTTTGTGCAGGCCGCGCGCCTCTCCGGCAACGGCGAATTCCGCATCCTCTTGGTGCATATCCTGCCCAACATCATGCCGATCATGATCGTGCAGATGTCGCTGACCATGGGCTACGCCATCCTCAATGCCGCCGGCCTCTCCTTCATCGGCCTCGGCGTCCGCCCGCCCACCGCCGAATGGGGCATCATGGTCGCGGAAGGCGCGGGCTTCATGGTCTCAGGCGAATGGTGGATCGCGCTATTCCCGGGCCTCGCGCTGATGATCGCGGTGTTCTGCTTCAACCTCCTCGGCGACGGCCTGCGCGACATCGTCGACCCCCAGCGGAGGACGTGATGGCTAGCGCAGGTCGAAATTCGCCGCAGAAATTCTCCAATGATTTCAATCCCATTCTACTGTGCATGGGGTTGTTTTTGCCATTTTTGTTTGGGAGGCACCCCTGATCGCCCAGCCGCTGCTTGACATCCAGGACCTCACCGTCGAGTTCACCACCCGCCGCGGCATCGTGAAAGCGGTGCAGCACGTCAACATCGCCGTCGCCAAGGGCGAGACGCTGGCCATCGTCGGCGAGTCCGGCTCCGGCAAGTCGGTGACCTCCTATGCCGTGATGCGCATCCTCGACCGCGCGGGACGGATCGCCGAGGGCTCGGTGATGTTCTCGGGCATCGACGTCAAGGCGGCGACCGAGGACCAGATGCGCGACCTGCGCGGCCGCGAAGTCTCGATGATCTTCCAGAACCCGCGCGCAGCGCTCAATCCCATCCGCAAGGTCGGCGACCAGATCGAGGACGTGCTGCGCACCCATGTGCAGCAGGCCCAGGTCGCCGATCGCGGCGAGAAAGCGATCGAGGCGCTGGAGCAGGTCAAGATCGCCCGCCCGCGCGAGCGCTACCACGCCTACCCGTTCGAGCTGTCAGGCGGCATGTGCCAGCGCGTCGTCATCGCGCTCGCGCTCGCCTGCAATCCGCAGCTGCTGATCGCGGACGAGCCGACCACCGGTCTCGACGTCACCACGCAGAAGGCGGTGATGGACCTGATCGTCGAGCTGACCAAGCGTCGCGCGATGTCGACCATCCTGATCACCCACGACCTCGGCTTGGCCGCCGCTTATTGCGACCGCGTCGTGGTGATGGAGAAGGGAAGCGTGGTCGAGACCGCGAACGCCGCCGAGATCTTCGCCAACCCGCAGCACCCCTACACGAAGAAGCTGATGCGCGCGACGCCGCGGCTCGGTGTATCGCTGCGAGACTTGCTGCCTGAGGACGATACGAATGCGGCGGCTTCCTTCGCCTCTCCCCGCACGCGGGGAGAGGCCGACGCGCAAAGCGCGGCGGGTGAGGGGGACTCTCCACGCACCATGCTCGTGGATGCAGCCCCTCACCCCAACCCTCTCCCCGTGAAGAACGGGGAGAGGGAGCACACCAGTGCAAGCGGGGAGAAGATGCCCCTCCTCCGCATCGAAAAGCTCGTGAAAGAGTATCCCCGCCAGGGCGCGACCGCCGTGTTCGGAAAACTGTTCGGCCGCAAGCCGCCCGTGGAGCCGGACGTGTTCCGCGCCGTCGACGGCATCAGCTTCTCGATTGGCGTCGGCGAGAGCGTCGGCCTCGTCGGCGAGTCTGGCTGCGGCAAATCGACGACGTCGATGATGGTGATGCGCCTGCTGGACCAGACCTCCGGCTTGATCCAGTTCGACGGCGAGGCGATCTCCGGCATCGCGCCTGCCGCCTTCGCCCGGCTGCCGCAGCGCAGCCGGATCCAGATGGTGTTCCAGGACCCGACCGACAGCCTCAACCCGCGCTTCACCGCCGCGCGCGCCATCGCGGACCCGATCATGCAACTCGGCGACATCAGGGGCCGCGACGCGCTCCGCGCCCGCTGCGAGGAGCTGGCCACCATGGTCGGCCTGCCACACAACCTGCTCGACCGCTTCCCGCACCAACTGTCCGGCGGCCAGAAAGCCCGAATCGGCATCGCCCGTGCCATCGCGCTGCATCCCAAGCTCGTCATCCTCGACGAGCCGACGGCGGCGCTGGACGTCTCGGTGCAGGCCGTCGTGCTGAACCTGCTTCAGGACCTCAAGGCGCGGCTAGGTATGAGCTATCTGTTCGTCTCGCATGATTTGAATGTGGTGCGCTTGTTGTGCGATCGTGTCATTGTGATGCGGACGGGACGGATCGTCGAAGAAGGCTCTTCCGAGAAGGTCTTGAGCGATCCGCAGGACGACTACACCAAGGAGCTGCTGACGGCGATCCCGCATCCGCCGTTGCAGATACACTAAGAGCCCACTGATTGTTCGAGAGAGTGATGGCCGAACCCCTGGACGATTATATCGACGCCGTATCGAAAGCGCTGGCGCTGCCGGTCGAGGAGGCCTGGAGGCCGGCGGTGCGCGCCAACCTCGAAGTCTCGCTGCGGCTTGGCCGCCTCGTCGACGAATTCGCGCTGCCGGACGAGACCGAGCCGGCGCCGATTTTCACGGCCTGACCTCGCCATGACCACCAAGCCAGAGATGACGGCCTCCGAGATCGCAGGTGCGGTTGCGGGCGGCAGGATGTCGGCGCTCGCTGCCATCGAAGCGGCGCTTGCGCGCATCAAGCAGCACGACACCATCCTCAATTCTTTCACCGACGTCACCGCCGACCGCGCCCGTGCCAAGGCGCGCGCGATCGATGCCGACATCGCCGCGGGCAAGAAAGTCGGCCCGCTCGCCGGCGTGCCCTTCGCGGTGAAGAACCTGTTCGATGTCGTAGGTCTCGTCACGCGCGCCGGCTCGAAGATCAACCGCGACCTCGCGCCGGCCACACGCGACGCCACCCTGATCGAGCGGATGGAAGCGGCCGGCGCCGTGCTGGTCGGCGCGCTCAACATGGGCGAATACGCCTATGACTTCACCGGCGAGAACATCCATGACGGCCCCTCGCGCAATCCACATGACACTACGCGGATGACCGGCGGCTCGTCGGGCGGCTCCGGCAGCGCCGTCGGCGGCGCGCTGGTGCCGATCGCGCTCGGCTCGGACACCAATGGGTCGATCCGCGTGCCGTCCTCGTTTTGCGGCATCTTTGGCTTGAAGCCGACCTATGGTCGGCTGTCGCGGGCGCGCTCGTTCCCGTTCGTGGCGAGTCTCGATCATCTCGGCCCTTTCGCGCGTTCGGTCACCGACCTCGCGCTCGCCTATGACGTCATGCAGGGACCGGATGCCGATGATGGCGCCTGCACCACGCGTGGCGCCGAACAGGTGGCGCCGCTGCTCGGCGAGTCCATCTCAGGCCTGCGCATCGCGATCGCCGGCGGGCACTTTCAGAACAACGTGTTTCCCGAAGCTGTCGAAGCCGTCAGTCGCGTTGCCAAGGCGCTCGGCGCGACTGCGGTCGTCGATGTCCCCGAAGCCTCGCGCGCCCGTGCGGCCGCCTATGTCATCACCACCACGGAAGGCGCCTCGCTGCATCTCGACCGCCTGCGCAAGCGCCCGAACGATTTCGATCCGGCCGTGCGCGACCGCTTGATCGCCGGCGCCATGGTGCCGGCGCCGCTGGTCGATCGCGCGCAAAAATTCCGCCGCTGGTATCGCGCTCAGCTCGCCGAGATTTTCAAGTCGGTCGACGTGCTGCTTGCGCCGGCAACGCCGTGCACCGCGCCGAAGCTTGGCCAGGTGAATTTCACGCTCGATGGCGTCGAGCTGCCGGTGCGCGCCAATATCGGCATCCACACCCAGCCGATCTCCTTCATCGGCCTGCCGGTCGTCGCCGTGCCGGTGCCCCTCGAGCCGCTGCCGATCGGCGTGCAGATCATCGCCGCGCCTTGGCGCGAGGACATCGCGTTGCGCGTCGCGCACGCATTGGAGAAGATGGGCGTGGTATCCGCGCCGTCGCCAAGGGGACTTTAAGAGGAATTTGAGATGGAGATCGATCTCCCCGACGTGATCGCGGAAGTCAAAGCCGCATTCGAGCGCTATGAGCAGGCCCTCGTCAGCAACGACGTCGCCGTGCTCGGCGAGCTCTTCCGCAACGATCCCCGCACGCTGCGCTACGGCATCGGCGAGAACCTCTATGGCTATGAGGCCATCTCCGGTTTCCGCGCCGGCCGCTCGCCGGTCGGTCTGAACCGGCGGACTGCGAAGACCGTGATCACGAGCTATGGCCGCGAGGCGGCCGTGGCCTCCACCTTGTTCTATCGCGACACGGCGCCCGGCAAGGTCGGCCGGCAGATGCAGACGTGGATTCGTTTCCCCGAGGGCTGGCGCGTCGTCGCCGCCCATGTCAGCATCATCGACGAGCCGAAAGAGACCGTATGACGCTTGACGACTTTCCGCAGGGAACATTGCCGGCCGAGCCGGTGGTGCCGCGCGTCGACCGTCCTTCGCCGTCGGTGCAGAAGGTCACGCGCGCCGAGGAGCTGCGCCTTCAGCTCGCCGATGAGATCGTGCGTGGAACCTTGGCCCCGGGGGCACCGCTGGACGAAACAGATATTGCGCGACGGTTCAGCGTCTCGCGCACGCCGGTGCGCGAGGCGTTGCGCCAGCTGGTGGCGAGCGGCCTCGTCGAGGCGCGCGCCCATCGCGGCGCGGTGGTGGCGCAGCCCTCGATCGAACGTCTCAAGAGCATGTTCGAGGCGATGGCGGAGCTCGAGGCGCTGTGCGCCGGCCTTGCCGCCGAGCGCATGTCCGCCGCCGAGCGACATGGCTTGGAGTCCATCCACGAAGAGCTGCGGGTGCTGAGCTATGCCGGCAATCCCGAGCGTTTCCACGAGGTCAATGAGCGCTTCCACAACGCGATCTATGCGGGATCGCAGAACGGCTACATCGCCGAGATCACGCTCGCCACCCGCGTCCGTGTGCAGCCGTTCCGCCGCGCCCAGTTCCGCAATCTTGGCCGATTGGCAAAGTCGCAAGCCGAGCACGACCGCGTCGTCGTCGCCATCATGCGCGGCGACAAGCAGGGGGCAGCGGCAGCTATGCGGGCGCATATCGAGCTGGTACGCGGCGAGTATGAGATCTATGCGGTGTCGGTGTAGCGCGGCGCGCGCGGTGCCGTAGGGTGGGCAAAGGCGCTAAGCGCCGTGCCCACCGTCTTTCCTATTTGATGGTGGGTACGCTTCGCTTTGCCCACCCTACAGGACCTAAGCCGTCGCAGCTTCCTTCATATACGCGCGCCAGCCACTATACGCGGTGATATCGCGCGCCTCGCCCAGCACCTCAGGCTCGACGAGAAAGCCCTTCACGCTGCGGCCATCGGCGAGCCGGATCGTGCCGATCGCCATCGGCGCGGGAATCGCATTGACGAACTTGCCGAACGCCGCCGCAGACAGTGACCAGATCTCCAGCTCGATCGCGGCGCCCTTGCCGGCCTCCACGCGCAGCATGCCGGGCTTCGGCGGCGTGGTCTTGAGTGCGTAGAGCTTGTAGTCCGGCGCTGTTTTGGTCGCCTCGACCAGCTTCCCGTTCAGGGCCTTCAATTCGCCGTTCAGCGCCATGCCGGACAGATGGGCGCCGACGACTGCGATCGGAATCTCGTCGCCGCTGCTTGCGGGAAGCGGCGCGAGCGGTGCTTGCGCCATGCGCTTTGCGCCGAGACTCAGCTTCGTATCCGCATGAAACACCCGGCCGACGCTGGCGAGCAGCGCGTCGCATCCTGCGGGGGCGAGCAGCGTGATGCCGAATGGAATGCCGTCCGCGCGCATCGAAGCCGGCACGGCGAGGCCGCAAAGATCGAGCAGGTTCACAAAGTTGGTGTAGGTGCCGAGCCGGCTGTTGAGCTCGATCGGATTGGCCAGCACCTGCGCGGTCGTATAAGCGGTCGGCGCCGTCGGCAGCACCAGCGCGTCGATATGCGCAAAAGTGCATTCGGCGACCTTGCGCAGGCCCTGCAGGCGATAGAGCGCCGAGAAGGTTTCGGCCGCCGTCAGCCGCGCGCCGGCCGCCGTGATCTCGCGCGTCACCGGATGGATCGCATCGGGTGCGGACGCGAGCAGATTCTTGATCACGAGATAACGCTCGGCGACCCACGGCCCCTCATAGAGCAGCCGCGCCGTCTCGTAGAACGGCTCGAGATCGAACTCGATCAATTCAGCGCCAAGCGCAGTCCAGCGTTTCAGCGCATCGCTGTAGGCGGCTTCCGCCTTCTTGTCGCCGAAGAAGATCAGCTGTCCGTTGCGCGGCACGCCGAGGCGCAAATTCGCCGGGAACGGCGTGATCGGCCCCAGCGGCCGGTCGCGCGAGAACGGGTCGGCCTGGTCCGGCCCCGCCATCACGGAGAGCGCCAGCGCTGCGTCGTCGACGGTCAAGGCGAATACCGAGATGCAGTCGAGCGTGCGGCAGGCGGGCACCAGGCCCGCGGTCGAGATCATGCCGAGGCTCGGCTTCAGCCCGACGATGTTGTTGAGCATCGCCGGCACGCGGCCGCTGCCGGCGGTGTCGGTGCCGAGCGACAGCGGCACCAGCCCCGCGCCGACGGCGACCGCTGATCCCGAGCTCGAGCCGCCGGGAACGAGATCCTCGCGGATCGCATTCCTGGGAATGCCGTAGGGCGAGCGCACGCCGACAAGGCCGGTCGCGAACTGGTCGAGATTGGTCTTGCCGATGATGATGGCGCCGGCGGCGCGCAGGCGCTCCACGGCGGTGGAGTCGCGCGTCGGCGTATAGGAGAAGGCCGGACAGGCCGCCGTGGTCGGAAAGCCCAGCGCGTCGATATTGTCCTTCACCGCAACCGGCACGCCATAGAGCGGCAGGCTCGCGGCATCCTTCGGGGCAAGTCTCTCGGCCTCCGCGATCGCATCCTTTTCGTCGCGCAGGCTGATGAACACCGCGGGATCGTTGTGGTCGCGGATGCGCTGATAAGTCCGCGCGACCGTCTGCGCCGGCGTCAGGGTGCCCGCGCGATGCGCGGCCACAATCGCGGCGATCGTTTCAGACTGCTCAGCCCCCATGGCGACAAAACTCCGGCAACTGGTTTACCCGGCTTGAAGCAAGCGATGTGCCATTGTGTACAGCGTCAGGGCAGGGCGGGTGCTCCGGATATCATCGTGAGATCAGTGGCTTGCGGAGAGCTGGAGGCCGAGCTCAAGCGCTCGGTTGCAGGCATCTGCTTAAATTGTGGGCAGCCGAGATCAGGTAAAGTCGGCGAGGATCCGGAGCAGGTGCTGCCTATTCTCCCTGCCGAGCTTCGCCTCGACATGCCGCTCGTGTTCGGCCGCGAGGCGCTTGAACTTGCTCAGCGCCGCTGCGCCAGGCGCGGTAAGGTACAGCGCGTGCGAGCGCCGGTCCGTCTTTGACTTGATCCGCTTCACGTATCTGCGCCGTTCGAGGCTGTCGAGCAGATGCACCAGCCGGGCGCGCTCGATGCCGAGGCGCTTGGCCACCGCCATCTGCGACAGGCCCGGATTGGCGCCGATCACCGTCAGCACCGAATATTGCGTCGGCCGGATATCGACCTCGCCGAGCGTCTTGATGAAGTCCTGGAAGATCCAGATCTGGAAGCGCCGCACCACATAGCCGGCGTGGCCGACCAGCGCGTCGAGGCCGACCTCGTCGGCGTCGTTCCGCTGCGCAGCGCCGTTGCCGGCGCGTTTGCGTGGGAACATCTGGGCTGCGCTGGTTGTCACATCGTGTCTCCCTCCGCCCAACCTTAGCGCCTCGACGCTCGGGGTGAAAGATTGTTGTTGACGACAACAATTGTCGTGCCCAACATTGTGGCCAAAGCAGCCCGGAACGAGGCTGCGGCCGATCCCGAATCCGGGGCGAGGAGGAAACCCGATGACAACCGCCTCACGCGGTGATGCTGCAAGCCTGTTCGCAACGCCAAATACCGTCGCTGAGCATCGCGCCGACGGCAGCATCGTGCTGCGCTCACCCGAGCCGCTTGGCGAGAGCGCGCGCTGCACCGGCGACTGGTTGGAGCAATGGGCGCGGCAAACGCCGGATACGATCTTCCTCGCCGAGCGCGGCAGCGCCGAAGCGCCCTGGACCACCGTCACCTATGCGCAGGCGCTGCGGCAGGTGCGGGCGGCCGCGTCCTGGATCCTGGCGCGGGGCCTCAGTGCCGAGCGCCCGCTCGCCATCCTCTCCGACAACAGCATCGATCATGCGCTGCTCGCGCTCGCCGCTCAGCATGTCGGCGTGCCCTCGGCGGCGATCTCGCCTGCCTATTCGCTGATGTCGAAAGACTTTGACAAGCTCAGGAGCATGATCGCGCTGCTCGAGCCGGGCGCGATCTATGTCTCCGCGATGAAGCCATTTGCGGCGGCGCTAGATGCGATCAGGCCGCTGCACACGGCGCAGATCATCAGCGGCAATGCCGACGATGTCGACGCGCTGTCGTTCCGCACCATCGCGGCGACGCCCGAAACGGCCGACGTCGCAAAAGCCTTCGCCGCGGTGACGCCGGACACGATCGCAAAATTCCTGTTCACCTCTGGCTCGACCGGTACGCCCAAGGCGGTCGTCAACACCCAACGCATGCTGACCTCGAGCCAGCAGGCCAAGGCGCAGACCTGGACGTTCCTCGAACCGGGCCGCGGCGATCTCGTGATCCTCGATTGGCTGCCCTGGAGCCACACCTTCGGCGCCAATCACAATTTCAACCTCGTGCTGCGCAATGGCGGCTCGCTCTATATCGACGGCGGCAAACCGGCTCCGGGCCTGTTTGCGACCTCACTCGCCAATCTAAGAAGCGTAATTCCGACGGTCTATTTCAACGTGCCACGCGGCTTCGACATGCTGATCGCGGCACTCCGCGGCGACGAGGAGCTGCGCCGCCGCTTCTTCGGCGAGGTGAAGTTCGCATTCTACGCCGGCGCGGCGCTGCCGCAGAATCTGTGGGATGCGCTGGAGCAGCTTTCCATCGAGACGGTCGGCCGTGCGTTGCCGATGGTCTCGGCCTGGGGCTCGACCGAAACTTCCCCGCTCGCGACCGATTGCCATTTCCTCGCACAACGCTCGGGCAATATCGGCGTGCCCATTCCCGGCACCGAGCTCAAGCTCGTCACTTCCGCTGACAAGCTGGAGGTGCGCGTGCGCGGTCCCAACGTCACGCCGGGCTATTGGAAGGCGCCGGAGCTGACGAAGCAGGCGTTCGACGAAGAAGGCTTCTATCTCATCGGCGACGCCGTGAAGTTTGCCGACGCAAAGCGGCCCGAGCGCGGCCTGTTCTTCGATGGTCGCGTCGCGGAAGATTTCAAGCTCAATTCCGGCACCTGGGTCAGCGTCGGCACGCTGCGCGTCGCCGGCATAGCCGCGCTGGCGCCGCTCGCGCAGGACATCGTCGTCACCGGCCATGGCGGCGATGAGGTGCGCTTCCTGGTGTTCCCGAACATCGCTGCCTGCCGCGCCCATGCCGGGCTGGGCGAAACGGCAACTGTGAACGACGTGCTGGCACATGACAAGGTCAGGACCGCGATCGCGCAGGGTCTGGCACGACTGAAACAGCAGAGCGGCAACTCCTCCGGCCATGCCACACGCGCGCTGCTGCTCGCCGAACCGCCGTCGGTCGACGACGGCGAGATCACCGACAAGGGCTACATCAACCAGCGCGCCGTGCTGACGCGGCGTGCCGATGCGGTGGCGCGGCTGAATGATGATGAACCGGCGGAGTGGATTGGCTGTGCTTGACCGGGCGCTCTCCTCACACCTTCTTCGCTTCCACCGCCATCCGTACCGCGAGCCCGGCCAGCACCGTGCCCATCAGCCAGCGCTGCACCAGCATCCAGCTCGGCCGGCTTGCGAGGAACAGCGCGATCGAGCCGGCCGCGAGCGCGATCATCGCATTGACGCTGACGCTGATCGCGATCTGGATCGCCCCTAACACCACCGACTGTGTCAGCACGGTGCCGGCAGTGGGATCGATGAACTGCGGCAGCAGCGCCAGATACAGCATCGCGATCTTCGGGTTGAGCAAATTGGTGACGAAACCCATCGCGAACAATTTGCGCGGGCTGTCGATCGCGAGCTTCCTGACCTGGAACGGCGAGCGCCCGCCCGGCTTCACCGCCTGCCAGGCGAGCCACAGCAGATAGCCGGCGCCGGCGAAGCGCAGCGCGTCATAGGCGAAGGGAATGGCGAGCAGCAGTGCCGTGATGCCGAACGCCGCGCACAGCATGTAGAACACGAAGCCCAGCGCCACGCCGCCGAGCGAGACGATGCCCGCCACTGGGCCCTGCGTGATCGAGCGCGAGATCAGGTAGATCATGTTCGGCCCGGGCGTGAGCACGAGGCCAAGGCAGACGAGGGCAAAGCCGAGCAGGGCAGGTGTGTGAGGCATGGGTGAACCGGTGCGAAGGACGCGATGGTTCTAATATGCGCGGCGAAGTGGGGCCATCGCGCAATTGCACGGAGGACAATTAGGTTCTCATATCTCACCTCAACGCCGGGACCCATACCCCGGGGAGAAGTGTGGCGCGAGATGGTAGCGGGCAATCTTCGCCCAACCGCATCTTGTGGTAATGGGTCCCGGCCCCCGTGCGCAATTGCGCACTAGGCCGGGACGACGCAGGAGGTGAGATTAATGCGCCTCGTCCCAGTTCGTCGCCGCACGCGCATCGACATGCAGCGGCACCGACAGCAGCACGGCCGGGAACGGGGCGTCCTGCATCACGTGCTGCACCACGGGCAGCGTCGCCTCGACCTCGGCGTCCGGCACCTCGAAGATCAATTCGTCATGCACCTGGAGCAGCATCTGCGCCGACAGCTTTTTCTTGGCCAGCGCATCCTCCACGCGCGTCATGGCGCGGCGGATGATATCGGCGGCGGTGCCCTGGAGCCGGGCGTTGATCGCGGCGCGCTCGTTGAAAGCGCGCACCGAGGCGTTGGAGGCCTTGATATCGGGGTAGTGGCATTTGCGGCCGAACAGCGTGGTGACGTAGCCGTGGCTGCGGCAGAAGTCGCGCGTCTCGTCCATATAGGCGCGGATGCCGGGGAAGCGCTCGAAGTATTTCTTGATGTAGGCCGAGGCCTCCTCGCGCGCGATGCCGAGCTGGTTGGCGAGGCCGAACGCCGAGATGCCGTAGATGATGCCGAAATTGATCGCTTTGGCGCGGCGGCGGATTTCGCTGGGCATGCCCTTGATCGGGACGCCGAACATTTCGGACGCGGTCATGGCGTGAATGTCGAGCCCGTCGCGGAACGCCTGCTTCAGCACGGGAATGTCGGCGATCTCGGCCAGCAGCCGCAGCTCGATCTGCGAATAGTCGGCGGAGACCAGCTTGTGCCCGGGCGTCGCAACGAAGGCGCGGCGGATCTTGCGGCCGTCCTCGGTGCGCACCGGGATGTTCTGCAAGTTCGGCTCGTTCGACGACAGCCGGCCGGTCGTGGTCGCGGCCAGCGCGTAGGTGGTGTGGACGCGATGGGTCTGTGGATTGACGTAAGTCGGCAGCGCGTCGGTATAGGTCGATTTCAGCTTTGAAACCTGGCGCCACTCCAAAATCTTCTTCGGGAAGTCGTGGCCCTGCTCGGCGAGCTCATCGAGCACCTGCGCGGTGGTCGACCATGCACCGGTTTTTGTCTTGCTGCCCCCTGGCAGTCCCATCTTGCCGAACAGGATGTCGCCGATCTGCTTGGGGCTGCCGACATTGACCGGCTCGCCTGCGATCTCCTGGATCTCCGCCTCGACCCGCGCTGCGGTCTGGGCGAATTCGCCCGACAACCGCGACAGTACCTGGCGGTCGATCGAGATGCCGCGCCGCTCCATGCGCGCGAGCACGGATACCAGCGGCCGCTCCAGCGTCTCGTAAATGGTGGTCATGTGCTCGGCGACGAGGCGCGGCTTCAGCACGCGCCAGACGCGCAGGGCAATGTCGGCACCTTCCGCCGACAGCGGCGCGGCCTTGTCGATCGGCACCTGATCGAAGGTGATCCTGCCCTTGCCGCTGCCGAGCAGCTCGTTCTCCTTCAGCATGGCATGGCCGAACCAGCGCTCGGACAACGATTCGATCGCATGCGAGCCGCGGCCGGCGTCGAGCACGTAGGAGATCAGTTGCGCGTCGTCGATGTTGCGCAAGATGATGCCGTGCTGTGCCAGCATCACCGCGGTGAACTTGACGTCGAAGCCGATCTTGAGGATGCCTGACGATTCCAGCACCGGCCGCAGCGCTTGGATCGCGTCGTCGTGCTTGACCTGGTCGGGTGCCAGGCCCGCGTCGAACAGGCCGGCGCCGCCGCCGGATTGCTTGTGCGCCAGCGGCACATAGCAGGCCTCGTTTGGCGCCACCGCCAGTGCGATGCCGCAGAGATCGGCCTGCATCGGATTGATGGAGTTCGCTCTCATCTCGATCGCGACATGGCCGACGTCATGGATGCGGGCGATGAAGGCATTGAGCTCATTAGGCGTCTTGATCGCCTGATACTTGCCGCGCTCGACTGGAAGCTTGCGCAGCGCCTCTTCGCGCGCGGCGGCCAGTGAGATCGGCGCACCCTTCGGGCTCGCGGCTTTGTCCTCCTTGCTCGCCGATTTGTTGCGCTCGCGCGGAGCAGCTTGCGCCGGCGTGCCGGTTCCCGGCGCGGGCACGACATCCGAGGGCGGCAGCGGCGAGAATACGCTGGCGCCCTTGGCATAGCCGGGATCGGCATCGACGTTGGCGGGATCGATCTGCGAATAGTCGGCGACGCGCCGCGTCAGCGTCGTGAATTCCATCGCCTTGAGGAAGGCGATCAGCTTGCGTGCATCCGGCTCGTGGACGGCGAGGTCATCGAGGGGTACCTCGAGGTCGACCTTATCGTCGAGCAGCACGAGCTGCCGCGAGATCCGTGCCTTCTCCGCGTTCTCGAGCAGCGCCTCGCGCCGCTTCGGCTGTTTGATCTCGCCGGCGCGGAACAACAATTGGTCGAGGTCGCCGTATTCGGTGATCAGCTGCGCCGCGGTCTTGACGCCGATACCGGGCACCCCAGGCACGTTGTCGGTGGAATCGCCGGCGAGCGCCTGCACCTCCACCACCTTCTCCGGAGGCACGCCGAATTTCTCGATCACCTCGGGGATGCCGATGCGGCGGTCCTTCATGGTGTCGTACATGGTGACGCAATCGGTGACGAGCTGCATCAGGTCCTTGTCGGAGGACACGATGGTCGTGCTCGCGCCGCGCTCGCAGGCCTGCCGCACATAGGTCGCGATCAGATCGTCCGCCTCGAACCCGACCTGTTCCAGGCAGGGCAGGTCGAAGGCGCGCACGGCCTCGCGGATCAGCGCGAATTGCGGGATCAGATCGTCAGGCGCCGGTGGCCGGTGCGCCTTGTACTCGGGATAGATCTTGTTGCGGAAAGTGATTTCCGACTTGTCGAAGATGATCGCCAGATGCGTCGGCCGGTTGTCCTCGGGCATGTCGCGCAACAGCTTCCACAGCATGTTGCAGAAGCCGAGCACGGCGTTGACCTGGAGGCCGTCGGACTTGCGGTTCAGCGGCGGCAGCGCGTGATAGGCGCGGAAGATGTAGGAGGAACCGTCGACCAGGAAGACATGGTCGCCCTTGCCGGCCGCCTTCGCCGCGACCGGTTTGGCAGTAGCTTTGGCAGCAGCGGATTTGCTCTCGGCGGCCGCCTTGGGCGCGGCAGCCTTGGTTTCAGCTTTGGCGGTGGTCTTCGGGGATGTCTTCGGCGATGTTTTGGGCATGGCCGCAATGTATGAATTTTTGCGGGCTTTGACAGCCTTGGAAGGCGGATTTTTGGCTCGCTGGCGCCACTATCCCCACTGTCATTCCCCGCGAATGCGGGGAATCCAGTACGCCGCGGCCTATCGGTCGATGACGACTGTCTCTGGGATACTGGGTCGCCCGGTCAAGCCGGGCGACGACAGCGATCTCGATTACTCCGCCGCCTGCAACACCGCCCCCGCCTTCTTCGGCGCGATCCAGAACGCGTCCGGTCGCTCGAACAGGAAGCCGGCATTGAGCCGCAGCGCGGCCTGCCAGATCGCGAGCGCCCCGAGCACGCCGAGAACAGTGACGACCAGCGATACGGTGCCGATATCGGCAATGACGCCGGTGCGCAGCAGCAGCGTCCGCGTCGCCGCCATCGGCAGGAAGAAGGCGAGATAGATCACGATCGAATGCTCGCCGCAGAAGCGGAGGAAATTCAGCCACTGCGCGCGCGCGAGCAGCGTGCCCATGGTGATGATGGCGCAGGCGCCGGCGAAGCCGAGCACGAGCGAGACGATCTTCCATTCGCTGGCGCCGAATGTGACCAGTCCGGCATTGACCAGCGCCCAGGTCGCGAGCACTGCAAGCGCAAGGACCGGATGCTTCCGTGCGCGATCCGACAGGGCGAACACGTAAGGCGCGAACAGATAGCCTGAATAGAAATAAACGAAACGCGCGCAGAACTCGTCGATGACGGTCCAGCCGGTCGTGACGCGTGCCGTCTCCAGCGCGGCGGCGACGATCCAGATCGCGAGCGGCGGGATTTTGCGTGTCAGTTTTGTGACGACGAAGAAGATCGGCAGCAGATAGATGAACCACAGCGTGCCGAACGGCTCGATGAAGGATTCGAGGTACAAGAGGCCAACCTCGCGCCAGCTCGTTTCTGCCGCGAAGGCCGGCGCCTTGAAGCCGAATTGGATTGTCACCCAGACGACATAGAAATAGGCGAAATGCACCACCTTGCGGTCGAGATAGGTTCGCCAGTCCCGGTCGATCACCAGGGACAGGAACAGGCCCGAAATCAGGAAGAAATCCGGCATCCGGAATGGCTTTGCGAAGGCCACGGCGACGTGCATGAAGCCGGTCTGTCCGGCGGCGAGTTCGACCCCGAGGACCGAATGCATCATCACGACCATGACGATGCAGATGCCCTTGGCGTAGTCGACCCAGTCGACACGCGCGGCGGAAGGGGCGTTGGAACGCCCGCCCGCAGCGATTGTGCCTGATCGTGCCATGATGTCCCTTTTTGAGGCGTATTCCGCCAGTCCCTGTCCGTCAGCGGGGCAGTGTGGCGCGTTGCGGTTTCAGACTTCTTTACCGGTTCAATTTCCGTACCGCTTTTTTGCATGCGCCACTGTTCCCTCCCCTCAGGAAAATGCTAAACCGCAAAGCGTCGGGGCTTCATTAACCAATCTAAAACAGGGATTTTCATGCGCATCGCGATGATCGGCACGGGCTATGTGGGACTGGTGTCCGGGGCCTGCTTTGCGGATTTCGGTCACGACGTCACCTGCGTCGACAAGGACGAGAAGAAGATCGCTGGCCTTCATCGCGGCGAAATCCCGATTTACGAGCCCGGGCTGGACGAGCTGGTGGCGAACAATGTGAAAGCCAAGCGGCTGGATTTCACCACCGACCTGTCCAAGCCGGTCGCGGAGGCCGATGCCGTCTTCATCGCGGTCGGCACGCCCTCGCGCCGCGGCGATGGTCACGCCGATTTGTCCTATGTCTACGCCGCCGCCCGTGAGATCGCGCAATCGCTCACCGGCTTCACCGTCGTGGTGACGAAGTCGACCGTGCCGGTCGGCACCGGCGACGAGGTCGAGCGCATCATCCGCGAGACCAATCCGTCGGCCGACGTCGTCGTCGCCTCCAACCCCGAATTCCTGCGCGAAGGCGCCGCGATCCGCGACTTCAAATTCCCCGACCGCATCGTGGTCGGCACCTCCGACGAGCGCGGCCGCAAGGTGATGGGCGACATCTATCGTCCGTTGTCGCTGAACCAGGCGCCGCTGATGTTCACGGCGCGCCGCACCGCCGAGATGATCAAATACGCCGCCAACGCGTTCCTGGCGACCAAGATCACCTTCATCAACGAGATCGCCGATCTCTCGGAAAAAGCCGGCGCTAACGTCCAGGAGGTCGCGCGCGGCATTGGCCTCGACAACCGCATCGGCACCAAATTCCTGCACGCCGGTCCCGGCTTCGGCGGCTCGTGCTTCCCGAAGGACACCAAGGCGCTGATCAAGATCGCGCAGGACTACGACGTATCCCTGCGCATCGTCGAATCCGTGCTCGCCGTCAACGAGAACCGCAAGCGCGCGATGGCGCGGAAAGTGAGCCAGGCGCTCGGCGGCTCGCTGCGCGGCAAGACCATCGCGGTGCTCGGCCTCACCTTCAAGCCCGATACCGACGACATGCGCGATGCGCCGTCGATCCCGCTGGTGACCGGCCTGATCGACATGGGCGCAAACGTGAAGGCATTCGATCCCGTCGGCATGGAGCAGGCCAAGAGCGAGCTGCCCAACATCACCTATTGCGAGGATGCCTATACCTGCGCGCAAGGTGCCGATGCGCTCGTCATTGTCACCGAATGGGTGCAGTTCCGCGCGCTCGATCTCGACCGGCTGAAGGCGACCATGGCAAAGCCCGTCGTCGTCGACCTCCGCAACGTCTACCGGCCCGAGGACATGGAAGCCGCCGGCTTCGTCTACGAGAGCATCGGCCGCCCGTCGGTGCAGGGCTGATAGCTACACATGATTGTCATATCCCGCGAAGGCGGGGTATCCAGTAGCCCGTGACCTTCGTAATAATTGGGATCCGAGTTACTGGATCGCCGGCCCCAGTGCGCAATTGCGCACAGGGCAGACGATGACGGACCGAGACTTTTGCCCCGCAGCTTCGACACGCCCCTTCCGATCGATGCCGTGCTCGACGATTTGTCGCGCACGCTGGAAGCGCACAACGCGGCCGTGCTGGTGGCGCCGCCGGGCGCCGGCAAGACCACGCGGGTGCCGTTGGCGCTGTTGGATGCGCCCTGGGCCACGGGTAAGAAGATCATCGTGCTGGAGCCGCGCCGCATCGCGGCGCGCGCCAGTGCCGATCGCATGGCAAAATCGCTCGGCGAGCGTACTGGCGAGACCGTCGGCTATCGCGTCCGCTTCGGCTCCAAGATCTCGCGCGCGACGCGCATCGAAGTGGTGACCGAAGGCATTTTCACCCGCCAGATCCTCGACGATCCCGAACTCTCCGGCATCGCTGCCGTTCTGTTCGATGAATTCCACGAGCGCTCGCTCGATGCCGATCTCGGCCTCGCGCTGGCGCGCGATGCGCAAACCGGCCTGCGCGAGGATCTGCGCATCCTCGTGATGTCGGCCACCCTCGATGGCGCGCGCGTGGCAAGATTGCTCGGCGAGGCGCCCGTCGTCGAGAGCGAGGGCCGCGCCTTTCCGGTCGAGACGCGCTATCTCGGCCGCAAGGCGGATGCGCCGGTGGAGCGGCAGATGGCGGATGCGATCGCATCGGCGTTGCGCGCCGCTAGCGGCTCGGTGCTGGCGTTCCTCCCCGGCGCCGCCGAGATCCGCCGTACCCAGAACTTCCTCGGCGAACGCGTCCGCGACGCTTCCATCGAGATCGTGCCGCTGTTCGGCGCGCTCGATGCTGCCGTGCAGGACCGCGCCATCGCGCCGGCGCCCAAGGGCACGCGCAAGGTGGTGCTGGCGACATCGATCGCCGAGACCTCGCTCACCATCGAAGGCGTGCGTATCGTCGTCGATTCCGGTCTTGCCCGCGTGCCGCGCTACGAGCCCGACATCGGGCTGACCCGGCTTGAGACCGTGCGCGCCTCGCGCGCGGCGGTGGACCAGCGCCGCGGCCGCGCCGGCCGCACCGAGCCTGGTGTCTGCTATAGGCTCTGGGACGAGCCACAGACGGCTTCGCTCGCGCCTTACACCCAGCCGGAAATCCTCAGCGCCGATCTGTCGTCGCTGGTGCTCGATCTTGCGCAATGGGGCGTCACCGATCCCACTGCGCTGTCGTTCCTCGATCCGCCGCCGCAGCCGGCCTGGAAGGAAGCCAAGAGCCTGCTTGCCGAGCTCAACGCCCTCGATGGCGACGGCCGCATCACCGCGGAGGGCAAGAGCCTGCGCGCGCTGGCGCTGCCGCCGCGCCTAGCGCGCATGATCGTGGATTCGCATCGTGCAGGCAGCGGCGAGGCCGCGGCCGAGATCGCGGCGATCATCACCGAGCGTGGGCTCGGCGGCGACAGCGTCGATCTCGAGCACAGGCGCGACCAGTTCCGCCGCGATCGCTCGCCGCGCGCGGCGAGCGCGCGTGACCTGGCGCGGCGCTGGGCCTCGCAAGTGGCGGCCTCGGAGAAGGCGGCAGAGCAGGAGGATCTCTCGAGCGGCCTGATGCTCGCCTATGCCTTTCCGGACCGCGTCGCGCGCAACCGTGGCAATGGCAGTTTCGTGTTGGCCAATGGCCGCGGTGCTTCCGTCGAGCAGATTTCCTCGCTCGCCCGCGCGCCCTACATCGCGATCGGCGAAATGACGGGAACGGCGGCGAGCGGACGCATCCTGCTCGCCGCGCAAATCACGCAGGACGAGATCGAGCGGCATTTCGCCGAACATATCGAGACCGCCGACGAGATCTCGTTCGATCGTGGCGCCATGGCACTGCGGGCGCGGCGTAAGCGCGCGCTCCATGCGATCACGCTCTCCGAGGCGACACTTGCCGTGTCGCCCTCGGAGGATACCGCGCGCATCTTCGCGGATGGCCTGATCGCCGCGGGCCTCGACCGGCTGCCCTGGTCGAAGGCCGCCAAGCAGTGGCGCGACCGCGTGATGTTCCTGCGCAAGGCCGAGGGCGACAGCTGGCCGGATCTCTCCGACGACGGATTGATCGCGCGCCGCGACGACTGGCTGGTGCCCGCGCTCTACGACAAGATAGCGCTGAAGGACATCTCCGCCGGCGATCTCTCCGATGCGCTGATGGCGCTGCTGCCCTGGGAGATGCGTGCGCGCCTCGACCGCGAGGCGCCGACGCATTTCGAGGCGCCCACCGGCACCATGCTCGCGATCGACTACGAAGCCGAGCAGGGGCCAACCATCGCGGTGCGGCTGCAGGAGTTGTTCGGCCTCAACACCCATCCCTCGATCGCCGCCGGCAAGGTGCCGCTGGTGCTGGAATTGCTGTCGCCGGCGCAGCGCCCGGTACAGGTGACGCGCGATCTCCCCGGCTTCTGGCGCGGCAGCTACAGCGCGGTACGCTCCGATCTGCGCGGCCGCTATCCGCGCCATCCCTGGCCCGACGATCCCGCCAGCGCGCTGCCGACCAGGCGAGCGAAGCCGCGGGGGACGTAAGAGGTCCTCTCCCCCTGCCGCAGGCGGGCAGAAGTTCAAGCGACCGCATTAACCATCCGCTCATCCTTTTCGTCAAAATGACACGAGCCCCGGCGTGCCGTCGCTCGCGGACGGGCGCGCCGCGTGGTGAAATCGAGCTTTCGGCTCGGAAGTGGTGTGATGCGTAACATAGTGATCTTCGCGGCCGTCATGATCGGCCTCGGCACCTTTATGGCCCAGATGGCGGACAAGATGAGCTCCGCCTCCGCCACCTCGATGCCGCGCACGACGACGGTGGCAGTCGCCTCCACCGCGCCCGCCGGTGGCCGCAGCCTGGCCATTTCCCGCGACGGTCGCGGTCATTTCCAGGCCGAGGGCCGGATCGAGGGCCAGCGCATCGGCTTCATGGTCGACACCGGCGCCTCCGTCGTTGCGCTGAACGAGACCTCGGCCGCACGCTTTGGCCTGCGTCCCTCGCGCAGCGAGTACAACGCCACCGTCTCGACTGCCAACGGCACCGTCAAGGCCGCGCGCACCCGCATCGCCATGTTAGAGGTCGGCGGCCTTATCGTGCGTGACGTCGATGCCATGGTGCTGCCGGACGCAGCGCTGTCGGAGAACCTGCTCGGCCTCTCTTTCCTGTCCCGCCTGAAGCGCTTCGAATACGCCAATGGCCAGATGGTGCTCGAGCAGTAGGCGCAGTCCGCGCGATCACGCCGCCGTCCATTTCAAGAAAATATCTTTGCTTTCACCGCCCCCGCGGTAACGTTTCTTCGTTACCAAACTGCCGCAATTATCGGCCATAAGCCTTCATTCCCGCCTTCCGCTGCGGCCCGGCATTCGCTAAGGCTGCAGCAAATCCTGCCTCCCTTTTCACGAGACCATCTTAATGTTCCCGAAGCCGAAATCCGTATTGTTGCCCAACACCTATGCCTTCGAATCCGAGCCGATGGTGAAGCCGACGGGCTTTCGCGAGTACGACGCGCGCTGGTTGTTCCAGAAGGAAATCAACCTGATGGGTGTGCAGGCGCTCGGCATGGGGCTGGGCGCGTTGATCGCCGAGCTCGGCGTCAAGCAGGAGATCGTCACCGGCCACGATTTCCGCGGCTATTCGGCCTCGATCAAATACGCGCTGATCTCCGGCCTGATGGCGGCCGGCTGCAAGGTGCACGACATCGGGCTTGCGGTGACACCGATGGCCTATTTCGCACAGTTCGATCTCGACGTGCCCTGCGTCGCCATGGTCACGGCCTCGCACAACGACAATGGCTGGACCGGCGTGAAGATGGGCGCCAATCGCCCGCTGACCTTCGGTCCCGACGAGATGACGCGGCTGAAAGAGATCGTGCTCAATGCCGAGTTCAAGAACAAGGCCGGCGGCTCCTATCAATTCCACGAGAATTATCCGGCGCGTTACATCGCCGACCTCACTTCTCGTCCGAAGCTGACGCGCAAGCTGAAGGTCGTCGCAGCCTGCGGCAACGGCACCGCCGGTGCGTTCGCGCCGCAGGTGCTGGAGGCGATCGGCTGCGAGGTGATCCCGCTCGACACCGAGCTCGACCACACCTTCCCGAAATACAATCCGAACCCTGAGGACATGGAGATGCTGCACGCGATCCGCGACGCGGTGCTGCATCACAAGGCCGATGTCGGCCTCGGCTTCGACGGCGACGGCGACCGCTGCGGCGTCGTCGACAACACCGGCGAGGAGATCTTCGCCGACAAGGTCGGCGTGATGCTGGCGCGCGACATGTCGGCGATCCACAAGGAGGCGCAGTTCGTCGTCGACGTGAAGTCGACCGGCCTGTTCGTCACCGATCCCGTGCTGCAGAAGCAGGGCGCGAAGGTTGCCTATTGGAAGACCGGTCATTCCTACATGAAGCGCCGCACCAACGAGATGGGCGCGCTGGCGGGCTTCGAGAAGTCGGGTCACTTCTTCTTCAACAAGCCGTTCGGCCGCGGCTATGACGACGGCCTGGTGTCGGCGATCGCGATCTGCGACATGCTCGACCGCGCGCCCGGCAAGTCGATGGCCGACCTGAAGAACGCGCTGCCGAAGACCTGGTCGTCGCCGACCATGTCGCCGCACTGTGCCGACGAGGTCAAATACGGCGTCATCGACAAGGTGGTGAAGCACTTCGAAGGCTTGCAGGCGAAGGGCGCCAAGATCGGCGGCCAGTCGATCCGCGATCTCGTCACCGTCAACGGCGTGCGCGTCACGGTCGAAGACGGCAGCTGGGGCCTGATGCGCGCCTCCTCCAACAAGCCTGAGCTCGTCGTGGTGGTCGAGAGCCCGGTCTCCGAGCAGCGCATGCACGACATGTTCGAGATGGTGAACAGCGTGCTGCGCACCCATCCCGAAGTCGGCGAGTACAACCAGAAGATTTGAGGCGTAGCTGCAAGTCGCCACACACACCGCTGTCATGCCCCGCGCAGGCGGGGCATCCAGTACGCCGCAGCTTCTCGATTCGATCGCAGGCGTCTCGGACTACTGGATCGCCCGGTCAAGCCGGGCGATGACAGCGTCTGTGTGGCGCGACCTAAGCCGCCACCACCGCCGGGATCGGCAGCGCGGTGACCGACTTGATCTTCTCCATCGCGAAGCGCGAGGTGACGTTCTTCAGCGGCACGGCGCTGATCAGCTTCTTGTAGAACACGTCATAGGCCTGCATGTCCGCCACCACGACGCGCAGCATGTAGTCGACGTCGCCGGCCATGCGATAGAACTCCATCACCTCCGGCATGGCGCTGACGGCTTCGGCGAACCGCTTCAGCCAGGCGTCGGAATGGTCGGAACTCTCCACCGAGACGAACACGGAGATGCCGAGCCCGATCTTGTTCTGGTCGACGAGGGCGACGCGCTTGATGATCACGCCGTCGGCCTCAAGCCGCTGGATGCGCTTCCAGCAGGGGGTCGAGGACAGGCCGACGCGGTCGCCGATCTCGGCGACAGAGAGGGAGGCATCCTCCTGGAGGACCATCAGGATCTTGCGGTCGATGGCATCGAGGCGGCGGCTGGTCTCGGGAATCTGGACGGCAAGATCGGTCATTTGAAGAACTTTGTTCCATTTCAGGGGCAGATTTCCCTGATATAGAGAAAATCATTCTATAGCAAGTCTAAAATGTTGGCGGCCGGCCGGGCATCGCCGCCGGCTGCTCGCTCAAAAACTCTTCAACTTCAACGCGTTGTGGTGCGGCCAGGCCACCACCATGACGGCCGCATTTCAGCGCTGCGGCGGCCGCGGCAAATCGCAGCGCCTGCCGCGCCCCCTTGCCCTCGGCGAGGCGAAGCGCGAAGGCGCCATGGAAGACGTCGCCGGCGCCGAGCGTATTCACCGCCTGAATCGGGAAGGCTGGCGTCTCCTCCAACTCGCCCACCTCGTTCAGCCAGATCGTGCCACGGGGGCCGCGGGTGGCGGCGAGGAAGGCTGGCGTCAGCCCGGCCAGGCGCTTCAAGGCCTCGCCGTCGTCGGCGATGCCGGCTGTCTCCTGCGCCTGTTCGCTGGCGAACAGCAGATGCGTGGCAGCCGTGAGCAAGCCGTCCTGCAGCGACATCGCGCGGTCGACGCCGACGATGACGGGAATGCCGCGCCGGCGCGCCTCAGTGCAGAGCGAGGTCGCGAACGAAGCGCAGCGGCTTTCGACGAGGACCGCACGGCAATCGGCGAGCAATTCGTCCGCGTCCGCCAGCTTCACGGTCCACAAAGCGGGATCACGATAGATCGTGAGGGTCCGCTCGCCGGAGGGCTCGATCATGATCGCCGAGACCGGCGTGGCCAGGCCCGGCATGCGCACGATCTGCGTGGTTTCGATGCCCTCCTGCGCCATCCGTTCGAGGATGAAGCTGCTCGACGTCTCGCCGGCATCGCCCATCGGTCCGGCGAACGCGACGCGGCCGCCGAGACGGGCGATGGCGATCGCGGCATTGAGCGCGTTGCCGCCGCAGATCTCCGCAAGCTGGCTCGCGTTGGCCTTGCTGCCGCGTTCGGGCACGGCCTCGACGCGAAAGGTGAGGTCTCGCACGGGAATGCCGATGCAGAGGATGCGCGGCGCGAGTCCCGCTGCGGTCATCGGCGCTCTCAGCTCAAGCGCCGCTCTTATCGTGCACCCAGCGGCCAAGCAGATGATGGGCGATCGCAAACGGATGCGGGCCGGCGAGCCCGTCCGGATGCGTCCGCGTCAACATCAGCGCAGCCTCCTCGCGCGTGAACCAGCGCGCGTCTTCCAGCTCCATGCGATCGACGACGATGTCCTCGTTCAGCGCCCGCGCGCTACAGCCGATCATCAACGACGACGGATAGGGCCAGGGCTGTGTCATGTAATACTTCACGTCGGTGCAGCGGATCCCGGACTCCTCCAGGATCTCGCGGTGCACCGCGTCCTCGATGGTCTCGGCCGCCTCGACGAAGCCGGCGAGGCACGAATACATGCCGGGCGGAAACTGCTTCTGGCGGCCGAGCAGGCATTTGTCGCCGGAGGCGACCAGCATGATCACGACGGGATCGGTGCGCGGAAAATGCTCGGCCTTGCAGGCGGGGCAGTCGCGCTTCCAGCCGCCTTCCTTCATGCTGGTGCGTGCGCCGCAATTGGCGCAATAGCCGTGGCGCTGATGCCAGCCCACCATCGACTTGGCCATCGCAATCGCGGACAGCTCCTGCGGTGGGACCGCGCCCTGCATCGCCATGCCGCGCAGCTCGGTCACGGTGTAGTCGTCGCGGCCGACCAGTTTCTCGGCCGCCGCCTGCGACATTCCCATGCCGAACATCGCCGCGCCGTCACGCAGCCCCAAGAAGACCGTGCCGGGATTGGCGCCGCATTTCAGCGCCTCGTCGATTCCCAGCAGCGCCCGAACCATGTCGCCCTCGCGCTTCACCAGGAGCGAGTCGCGATAGACGACATAGGCGCGCGATGACGGTTTCTGCTCCATCGCGAACAGCTTTTCGTCGTCGCGGCGCAGATGCGCGGCGCGGTCGAGGACGTTGGTGACGAAGGCCGGCTGTCCCAGCGGAAACGCGTCGAATGCTGACATTATGATTCTTTCAACCCAACCAGATCTTGCGGCGGAGCGCGCTGATGAAATTCTGCACTTCAGTGGCGTCGTGCGCCAGCGGCGGCATCACCCCCCACACCGGCCGCGGCCAGGCCGCGTCACTGGTCCGGCGCGCGATGACGTGAACGTGAAGCTGCGGCACGAGATTGCCCAGGGCTGCGATGTTGAGCTTGTCGCATTTGGTGATCTCCTTCAGCGCGCGCGAGACGCGGGAGACCTCGGTCATCAACTGCGCCTGCTGCACCTCGTCGAGATCGATGATCTCGACCGCATCCACCCGCCGCGGCACCAGCAGCAGCCAGGGATAATGCGCGTCCTTGATGACCAGCACCTTCGACAGCGGCAAATCGCCGATGTCGATGGTGTCCTCTTTCAGGCGGGAGTGCAGCGACCAGGCGGGTTCGGGCATATGTCTTTCCGGATAGCCGGGGGGCGGGCGTGTTGGGGGCGACCATACGATAGGGAGTTAGCGAGGGAAAGGTTGGGGCTCCGCAGGGGCCTCATGCACCGTTGTCGTCCTGGACAAGCGAAGCGCAGATCCAGGACCCATTACCCCAGGAAGTAGTTTGGCGAAGATTTGTGGTGACCAGCTCGGACCACAACTGCTCCCTGGGGTAATGGGTCCTGGCTTTCGCCAGGACGACAGCGAGTTACGCCTCCGCCAGCACCCGCGCATTGGCGCGGATCGACGCCTCGCTCACACGAATCCCGAGGCCGGGGCCGTCGGGCACCACGACATGGCCGCCGCGGTTGGCGATGCGCTCTTCCAGCACGTCCTCGGTCAGCACGTGATGCGGCATGTAGAACTCGCAGCCGAGCGAGATGCCCGGCGTCGCCGCGATCAGCTGCGTGCCGGCGGCGAGCCCAATGCCGCCTTCCCACAGCGTGCCGCCATAGCCGGGCAGGCCGGCGATGTCGGCGATCGCCATGATCGCTTGCGCCTCGAACAGGCCGCCGGCCTTCATCAGCTTGATCGACACGGCATCGGCCGCCTCGCGGCGCACCACCTCCATCATGTCGCGGCGATCGAAACAACTCTCGTCGGCGAGCACAGGCGTTTCCAGCGCCGCAGTGAGCTGCGCCATTACGTCCAGATATTTGCGCGGCACCGGCTGCTCGATGAAGGTCGGCGCAAATTGCTCGACGTCGCGCAAAATCTTGATGGCGCCGAACGGCGCCAGGGCCTGGTTGTAGTCGACGCGCAAATCGACCTTGTCGCCGAATTCTTTCCGGATCGCCTCGAGGTGGTCGAGGTCCTCGCGATGCGGCTTCACGCCGGTCTTGACCTTGTAGATGACATTGCCGTCCGGCACCATGTTTCGCATGCGTTCGAGATCGGCGGAGAAATCCGGATCGGCGATCGAGAAGGAGAGGGGAATCGTGTCGCGCACCCGGCCGCCGAGGAGGTCGGCGACCGACAGTCCCGACGACTTGCCGACGATGTCGAGCAGCGCCATCTCGATGGCAACTTTTGCTTCGGCGTGGCTGACCAGCGCGCGATCGAGCTCCGCCATCAGCGCGCGAATACGGCGCACCGGCTTGCCGAGCATGATGGGGCGCAAGTAGATGTCGAGCGCCGAGAACGCGGCTTCCGGCGTTCCCGTGAACACTTCCCACGGCGCCGCCTCGCCCCAGCCGATTACGCCGTCGCTCGCGGTGAGCTCGATCAGCACGCGCTTCACCGTGCCCTTGACGTTGCCGACGCCCTGGAGGCGCGCCATCTTGATCGGGCTCTCGATCAGGAACAGCCTGAGACGTTCGATGGTCGCTTCGGTCATGTCAGGCCTCCATTGACGTGCCAGACCTGGCCGGTGACGTAGGACGCCTTCGGTGATGCCAGGAAGGCGATGATCTCGGCGACTTCCTCCGGCCGCCCGCGGCGGCGCATCGGGATCAGCGCCTCGGTCGCGGCGATCTGCTCGGGCGAGAGCCGGCTCTCGCTCGGCTTGTCCTTGACGATGAGGCCCGGCGCAACCGCGTTGACGGTGATGCCATCTTTCGCGAGCTCGATCGCAGTCAGCCGCACCAGCGCTTCCAGCGCGGAACGGCTCGCGGCGGTCGCGGCGAAGGGCGCGAACTCGGGCCGGATCGCGTGCGCGACGAAGGAAGACACGGCGACGATCCGCGCATCTCGCCCAGCACGGAGTTGCGGAAGCGCAAGCTTGACGAAACGCGTGAAGGCGAGAGCGGATTCGTCCATTGCTTGCAGGAATTGATCTGCGGGCGTGCCGATCGCGCTGCCGCGGCGGGCGTGGCCTCCAATCAGGATCAATCCGTCAAGCCGGTCGAAATTGAGATGCGCAGTTGCGCATGCAAGCGTCAGGGCTACTTCGTTGGCGAGATCCCCGAGGCATGTTGCAACGGCCGCACCACAGGCTTTCGCCTCCGCCGCGGTCGCCTTAAGTCCGTCTTCGTTCGAGCGTGTGTGCAGAACGAGCCCAACACCAGGCGCGGCGAGCAGTTTTGCGGTGGCGCGGCCGATGCCGCTGGCGGCACCGGTGACGAGATAGACGCGTTCGATATCAGGCATCATGGTGTCGCGTTGGCCGGCGGCAGTGCGCCGGTGCGGTGGAAATGGCTGAGGAAGGCGCGCGTCGCGGCTTCCTTGGGATTGTCGATGACCTGCCGTGCCGGGCCTTCCTCGACGACGATTCCGTCGCGCATGAAGATGAGGCGGTCGGCGACTTCGCGCGCGAAGGCGATCTCGTGGGTCACGATCACCATGGTCATGCCCTCGGAGGCCAGCCGCTGCATCACGTTCAGCACCTCGCCGACCAATTCAGGGTCGAGCGCCGAGGTGGCCTCGTCGAACAGCATGACATCAGGCTCCATCGCGAGCGCACGTGCAATCGCGACGCGCTGCTTCTGCCCGCCGGAGAGCGTCGCAGGATATTGGTCGGCCTTCTCTGCAAGCCCGACCTTGGCGAGCTGCGCACGGGCGAGCTTCTCGGCGTCCGCCTTGGTCATCCGCCGCACCGTGACCGGCCCCTCCATCACGTTCTGCAGCATCGTCATGTGCGGGAACAGGTTGAAATGCTGGAACACCATGCCGGTGGTGGCGCGGAATCTTGCCAGCGTCTTCACGTCGGGCAGTCTCGAACCGTCGCCAAATGAAAAGCGCGTGTCTCCGACGCGGACGCTGCCACCGTCGGGCACGACCAGGAGATTGATGCAGCGGAGCAGCGTCGATTTACCCGAGCCGGACGGGCCGATCAGCGCGACAACGCCGCCCTTGGCGACGTCGAGATTGATGTTCTTCAGGACCTCGTTGCTGCCAAAGCTCTTGCGCAAGGCCCGGATCTCGATCTTCGAGGTGTTCTTCGTCTCGCTCATTCGCTGACCGCCAATCGCTTCTCGCCGCGCCGGACGATGATGGTCAGCGGAATCAGGATCGCCGCATAGGCGACCGCGACGGCGGTGTAGGTTTCCAGCGGCCGGTAGCTGTCGTGGGCCGCGACCTGGCTCTGATAGACGAGGTCGGGCACGGCCAGCACCGAGACCAGCGAGGTGTTCTTGAACTGGATGATGGACTGGTTCATCAGCGCCGGGATCATGCGCTTGATCGCCTGCGGCAGCACGATGCGGCGCATGGTCTGGATCGGCGTCATGCCGAGCGCGGCGCCGGCTTCGGACTGGCCGCTGTCGATCGAGACGATACCGCCGCGAATGATCTCGGAATAGAACGAGCCGCCATACAGCGAGAGCGCCAGAGCCGAGGCGGTGATCGGCGTCATCTCGACGCCGGCGAGGATCGGCAGCGCGTAATAGAACCAGATCAGCTGCACCAGGATCGGCGTGCAGCGGAACGCCTCGATGAAGGCGAGCGCGGCAAGGCGCAGCGCCCTGAAGCGCGACAGGCTGCCGAACGCGCCCAGCAGGCCGAACAGCAGCCCGCAGACGACGATGACCACGGTGAAGCCGACGGTGACGCCGAGCCCGTTGAGAAAGAGCCAGCGATAGCCCCAGAGGATGCCGAAGTCCCACTGATACATATTCGCTTGGGCCTCAGTCCGGAAATGGCTTGGAAAGTTCGAGCCGCGCGCTCGCTGCACCTCTCCCGCTTGCGGGAGAGGTCGGCGCGAAGCGCCGGGTGAGGGCTCCATCCTCTTGGGGAGTCTCTCTAGCGGAGACACCCTCACCCCGACCCTCTCCCGCAGGCGGGAGAGGGGGCAGAGCGGAGTGCGCGGAGCGAGCCAGCCCTGAACCCATCGCTTACAGCGACACGCCCGGCGGAATGTCCGCCTCCGTCACGCCCACCAGCTCCATGTTGGTGATGATCGCGTTGCGGATGAAGCCGAGGCCCTTGTTGAAGTCGATCCAGGTGTTGACGTAATCGCGCCAGGTCTTGTCGGTCTCGCGGCGGAAGCCGGCATTGGAGGTGGTGGCGAAGATCGGCGTCGGCAGCACGAGCTGGCCGAGCGAGGGGTTTTTCTTCAGCACGGTCAGCGACAGCATGGTGATCAGGCACTGCGCGTCGACGCGGCCGGTCTGGAGTGCGGCGGTGGCGTCATCGGCGGTCTTCAGCCGCGTGATCTGCGCCTTCGGCGTCAGGCGGCTGACGACCTGGTCGTGCGAGGAGCCCTGGTCGACCGCGATCTTGATGTCGGGCGAGTTCAGCTCGGCCCAGCTTTTCGGCTTGAAGTCCTTCTTGCAGAGGATGGCGAAGGCGTTGTTGAAGACCGGCACCGAGAAGTCCACCACCAGCGCGCGCTTCGGGGTCGGGTTGAGGCCGAAGAAGATGTCGATCTTGTTGGCCTGCAGATCGAGCACCGAATTGCCCCACGTGGTTTCGGTGATCTCGAGCTCGGCCTCCATGTCGTCGGCGAGCCCCTTGGCAATGTCGATGTAAAAACCCTTCCACTGGCCGGAAGCGAGGTCCTTCATGTAGTAGGGCGCGCCGCCGCCGACCGCGCCGATCCGCAGCTTCTTGGTCCGGCGGATGCGGGCGAAGGTCGATTCGTTCGGATCGGCCGCCTGGGCCACGGCCGGGGAGGCCAGCGCCCCTGCAGCCGCCGCACCAATGGCGCCAAGTCCGACAATCGATGCAACATCACGACGTGTAACCATTGGGATCAATCGCTTTTCTGGTTGGGATGGAGTTCCGCCAAGCGTTCTTAGCAAGGTGGTCCCAGCAGCGAAAGCACAGCCTATCGGCTGGGCAGATCTGGAATTGCCCGGATGCTGGGCACACTCAACCGGTTCAAGCCGATACCCGCTTGCTTTCCGCTCCCTTTGGCCCCAAATAGGGACCGGGAGATTGGCGGTGGACGAGCCACTCGCCAACCGGGTCAGGTCCGGAAGGAAGCAGCCCTAACGAGGTCTGGATCGGGTCGCTCGTCAGTCTCCTACCTGTTTTTCGAGCGAATTGCGCCGGCGGGCCTCCCCGCTGGCGCGCTCCTTTCCGCAAAAGCCGGCCGAGAGAGATTTCATTGCGGATCGACCGATGACCGACGCTGGCGCCCCTCCCAATCCCGACAGCGCCAGCCAGGCTGGCTTCGCACTCGGCGCCGAGCCGGGCACGCCCTACCGGGTGCTGGCGCGCAAATACCGTCCTTCCTCTTTTGATGATCTGATCGGCCAGGAGGCGGTGGTTCGCACCGTCTCCAACGCGTTCGAGACCGGGCGCATTCCGCAGGCCTGGATCCTCACCGGCGTCCGCGGGGTCGGCAAGACCACCACTGCGCGCATTCTCGCCCGTGCGCTCAACTATGAGATGCCGGATGGTTCGGTGAAGGGCCCGACCATCCATATGCCGGCGCTGGGGGTGCACTGCCAGGCGATCATGGAAAGCCGGCACATGGACGTGCTGGAGATGGACGCGGCGTCGCATACCGGCGTCGACGACGTCCGCCAGATCAATGACAGCGTGCGCTACGCACCCGCCAGCGCCCGCTACAAGGTCTACATCATCGACGAAGTCCACATGCTGTCGACGGCGGCGTTCAACGCGTTCCTGAAGACGCTGGAGGAGCCGCCGGAGCACGCCAAGTTCGTGTTCGCCACGACGGAGATTCGCAAGGTTCCAGTCACCGTGCTGTCGCGCTGCCAGCGCTTTGACCTGCGCCGGGTCGAGGCCGACGTGCTGATGAAGCACCTCGCCAACATCGCGGCCAAGGAAAGCGTCGAGATCGAGCCGGAGGCGCTCGGCATCATCGCGCGCGCCGCCGAAGGCTCGGTGCGCGATTCCCTGTCGCTGCTCGACCAGGCGATCGCGCATGCGGCGGGGCAGGTGAAGGCCGATGCCGTCAGGCAGATGCTGGGCCTCGCTGATCGCACCCGCGTCATCGATCTCTTCGATTCGCTGACGCGCGGCGACATCGCGGCCGCCTTCAGGGAGTTCCGCGACCAGTACGACGTCGGCGCCGATCCCATCGTCGTGCTCTCGGACCTCGCCGAGTTCGTCAATTTCGTCACCCGCGTGAAGATCGTTCCGGCGACCGCCGACAACGTCGCCTATGGCGAGACCGAGCGGGTTCGCGCGAAGGATTTCGCCTCGAAGATCTCCATGCGCGTGCTGTCGCGGATGTGGCAGATGCTGCTCAAGGGCATCACCGAGGTGCAGGCCGCGACGCGTCCCGCCGCGGCCGCCGAAATGGTGCTGGTGCGCATCGCCTATGTCGCCGACCTGCCGACGCCGGACGAAGCGATCAGGATGCTGGAGCAGAACGGCGGCGGCTCGCCGATCGTGAGCGGCGGCAGTGCCGCGCGCAGCGCGCCTTCGGCGCCGGTTGCTTCCACGGCCCCGGTTCGCATGCCGACATCTTCGCCGTCCTCGTTCGGCGGTGGCGGTGCCCGGCCGCAGATGGCGGCGCCGGCGCCCGATCCGCAAGGCGCAGCGCCGGTGCTGCGCGTCACCAGCTTCACCCAGCTCGTTGCGCTGGCGGGGCAAAAGCGCGACCTCCTGACCAAGGGCGCGCTCGAAGGCGACATGCGCCTCGTCCGCTTCGAGGAAGGCCGGCTGGAAGTCGCGCTCGAGCCCAACGCCTCCAAGACCATGATCTCCGAGCTCGCGAAGAAGTTCGAGCTATGGACCGGGCGGCGCTGGACCGTGATCGTCTCCAACGAACAGGGCCAGCCGACGCTGCGCTCGGTGAACCAGGCCGCGAAGCAGGAGCATGCGCGCACCGCCGAGGCCGACCCGCGCGTGCAGGAGGTGCTGTCGCGTTTCCCCGGTGCGAAGGTCGTCGAGGTCCGCAGGCTTGCCCCCGAGACGCCGGAAACCAATATTAACTCGGACTATGGCAGTGACGATCCGCTAGAGGGTTCCGACGGCGACGATCTCTAGCGCATGATCCGGACCGAAGGGCCGCGTAGCGAAAAGTGCGAAGCGGTTTTCCGATAAGATCATGCGCAAACAATATGCTAAGGCGCGATGATGATTCATAGCGCCTTAGCCTCTTTCAAGGACACGCGAGCTATGGCTGATTTTCTCGGCATGATGAAGCAGGCGGCGCAGCTGCAATCCAAGATGCAGGAGATGCAGGACCAGCTCGCCAACGTCGAGGTCGAAGGCATCTCCGGCGGCGGCCTCGTCGCCGTGCGCATGACCGCGAAGATGGACGTAAAGGGGATCAAGATCGATCCCTCGCTGATGAAGGCGGAAGAGCGCGAGGTGCTGGAAGACCTGCTCGTCACCGCACTCAGTGATGCCCGCCGCAAGGCGGAGACTGCGATGCAGGAGAAGATGCAGGCCCTCACCGGCGGGCTCGGCCTGCCGCCGGGGCTGTTCGGCCAGTAATAGGATTTTCTCGTTGAATAGAACTGTCCGTGATCTCGACTCACCTCTCCCCATCGGGGAGAGGTCGATTTGCGCAGCAAATCGGGTGAGGGGGCTCAGGTCCCACGAGGGTACCGAACCCCTCACCCGCGCCTTCGGCGCGACCTCTCCCTATGGGAGAGGTTTGCCACCGTCGTTGCCGCGCAATCGTAGCAGCATGGCTTAGAGCAGATGGGCGCCGTTGCAGGTCCTGAAATCGAGCGGCTGGTCCAGCTGCTCGCGCGGCTGCCGGGCCTCGGCCCGCGCTCGGCGCGACGCGCGGCGCTGCATCTGATCAAGAAGCGCGAGGCACTGATGATGCCGCTGTCGTCGGCCTTGCAGGTTGCGCTCGACAAGGTCGAGGTGTGCAAGACCTGCGGCAACATCGACACACAAAATCCCTGCACCGTCTGCACCGATCCGAAGCGCGATCCCTCCATCATCGTCGTCGTCGCCGACGTCGCCGATCTCTGGGCGCTGGAGCGCGCCAATGCCACCCAGGGGCGCTATCATGTGCTCGGCGCGACATTGTCGCCGCTCGACGGCGTCGGCCCGCAGGACCTCACCATCGACGCGCTGGTGGCGCGCGCGCATGATTCGCAGGTGCAGGAGATCATCCTGGCGCTGAACGCGACGGTGGACGGCCAGACCACGGCGCATTACATCACCGACCTGCTTCAGGACGCCAATGTGAAGGTGACGCGGCTCGCCCATGGTGTTCCTGTCGGCGGCGAGCTTGATTATCTCGACGAAGGTACGCTATCGGCTGCGATGCGGCAGCGCACCCTGTTCTAGCCATCCAGACTTTACGGAACGGACGACATGACGAAACTTTTCGCCACACGATTGGCTTTGGTCGCGACGATGATGGTGCTGGTGAGCCCGGCCATCTCCGCGCAGCAGGGCGATGAGACGCCGCCGCCGTCCAAGCCCGGCAAGCCGATCAACACCGGCGACGTGCTCTCCGGCGAACTGAATGCGATGAAGGTGCGCGATGCCAAGAACGGCAAGCGCGTCGCGACTTATCAGATCACGTCCGAGCCGCGCCGCCTGCCGCCGCCGAACGGGCTGTGCAACCTCGAGACCGGCCCCGAAACCTTCCAGCTCGTCACCTCCAGCGATGCGCAGGCCACGCAGCTGAAATCGTTCGTCGGCAAGGAGATCTCGGTAAAGGTCGACGAGATCGCCTGCGCCAGCGATGCCGGCCAGATGAGCGAGGCCGTGATCACGAAGTGGAGCTTGATCAAGAAGCAGTAGGGGGCGGGCGACGCCTTCTCCGTCGTCATTGCGAGCGAAGCGAAGCAATCCAGAAATCGTTCTGCGGAAAAAGTCTGGATTGCTTCGTCGCAAGAGCTCCTCGCAATGACGAGGCGAGATGTGAGCGGTCAAACCCGCACCGGCCCCAGCGTCTCGAAATGCCCGCGCTTCTGCAGCCAGGCCAGCAGCACCAGGCTCGGGATCGCCACCAGCACGCAGATCACGAAGAACAGCGCCCAGCCGGTCGTATCAGCCACGAAGCCGGCACCTGATGACAGATACGTTCGTCCCACCGCCGCAAGCGCAGTGAGCAGCGCGTATTGCGTCGCCGTGTGCAGCGGGTTCCTGCATAGGGCGGAGAGATAGGCGACGAAGATCACGGTGCCGATGGCGCTGGTGAAGTTCTCGGCCGTGATGGCGAAGGCGAGCGCCCATTGGCTGGTGCCGACGAACGCCAGCCAGGAGAACGAAAGGTTGGCGAGCGCCTGCACCACGCCGCCGATCCAGAGGCTGGTCGCCAGCGAATAACGCCGCGCGACAAAACCGCCGGCAAAGCCGCCGATCAGCGTCGCGGCGAGCCCGACGCCCTTCACGATCGCAGCATAATCGTTGCGCGAGAAGCCGAGGTCGATCACGAACGGCGCCGTCATCGTGCCGGAGAAAGCATCGGTGAACTTGAACAGCACCACGAAGGCGAGCGCGGCGAGCGCGTCCTTGCGGGAGAGGAATTCGGCGAAGGCGCCGATCGCGGCCTGAACGACGCGATGGAAGGCCGGCTCTGCGTGCGTCGCCGCTTCCGCCTTTGTCGATTGCTCAGGCTCGGTTGCGACGAGCGCCGTGAGCGTCCCGATCAGCACCATCGCCGCCATCACCACATAGCCCCACATCCAGGCCGAGTGGCGCGTAATGCCGGTGCCCTCGAAGCCGGAGACGATGAACAGCGCGCCCGCGGTCGACACCAGCATGCCGATACGATAGGCCGCGACATAAGCGGCCATTCCGGCCGCCTGCTCGCTCTCCGGCAGGCTCTCGACCCGGAAGGCATCGACCACGATGTCCTGGGTCGAGGACGTGGTTGCGACCAGCAGCGCGCCGAGTGCGACGTAGAATGGCGAGCGCGCGGGGTCGGTGAGCGCCAGCAGCAGGATGGCGATGATCAGCAGCAGCTGCGAGAACAAGAGCCAGCCGCGCCGCCGCCCGAAGGCGCGGGTGAACAGCGGCACATGGATCGCATCCACCAGCGGCGCCCACAAAAATTTCAGCGTGTAGGGCGTGCCGACCAGCGCAAACAGCCCGATGGTCTTGAGATCGACCCCGACCTCCCGCATCCACACCAGCAGCGTCGAGCCCGACAGCGCCAGCGGCAGCCCTGAGGAGAAGCCGAGGAACAGCACGATCAGCACCCGCGGCTGCAGGTACACGGCAAGGCTGTCACGCCAGGAGGCGGCGGGAGCGCCAGCGGAGGAGGTCGCGTCGGGTGCGGTCATGGGGTGGTGTTAGCAGATTCTGTTTGAAAAGACTCTGGCCGCGGTTAGTGGGGTGGAAAGCGCTCAACGCGCGCTGGCTGTCATCGTCCGCGAAGGCGGACGATCCAGTATCCACCAGCGTCTCGGCTCAATCACCCCCGCTGCGGCGTACTGGAGGCCCCGCCTTCGCGGGGCATGACGGCATCATGGTGGCCCGGCTATCCCGGGATAAAGATCATCCCAATTTGGGTTCTGCTGCTCGATCAAGCGAACCTTCCAGGCCCTGTTCCACTTTTTGAGCCGCTTCTCTCGCTTGATCGCATTCTCGGGATCATCGAATTGCTCGAAGTAGACCAGCCGGGCGACGTCATATTTCTCTGTGAAGCTCTCGATGAGTTTGGACTTGTGCTCGGCGATGCGGCGGACGAGGTCATTCGTCACGCCGATATAGAGCGTGCCGCCGATCTTGCTGGCGAGAATGTAGACGTAGTAGTGGCGTGCGCTCATCTGCCGTCTTCCCCTCCGCTGTCATCGTCCGCGAAGGCGGACGATCCAGTAACCACCAGCCTCTCGATTCAATCACCACCGCCACGGCGTACTGGATGCCCCGCCTGCGCGGGGCATGACAATGTGCCTTAATCTCACTCCCCCGCCTGGAGCTTCCTCGGAAACAGCTCCGGCGCACCGGTGGCCACCAAATGTGGGCCTTCGGGCGCATCCGCCTTGCTGAAATCGAGCTCCTCGATTCGCCCGGCGCGCTTCTCGATCTTGTCGGCGGAGATCAGCACCTGCCGCACGTCCTCGTTCACGTCGGCAAAATGCTTTTGCAGCTTCAGCACGCGGTCGCGCAGGCGGCCGAGGTCGTCGCCCAGCTTGATCACCTCGGTGCGGATCTGGTCGGCGGCATCGCGCATGCGCGCGTCCTTCATGATCTGCTGCATCACCTGGATCGCGAGCATCAGCAACGAGGGCGACACCAGCACGACGCGGGCGCGATAGGCCTTCTGGATCACGTCGTCGAAGCCGTCATGGATCTCGGCGTAGACCGATTCCGACGGCACGAACATCAGCGCCATTTCCTGGGTCTCGCCGGTGACGAGATATTTTTCGGCGATGTCGCTGACATGCTTCATCACGTCACCGCGCAGGCGCTGCGTGGCGATGCGCCGCTCCTCGTCGGTGCGGGCGTCGTGCAGCGCCGTCATCGCCTCCAGCGGAAATTTCGCGTCGATGCAGAGCGGGCGCTGGTCGGGCAGGAACACGACGCAGTCGGGGCGCTTGCCCGTCGAGAGCGTGAACTGGAACTCGTAGGAGCCTTTGGGAAGACCGTCCTGGACGATCGCCTCCATCCGCGCTTGTCCAAAGGCGCCGCGCGACTGCTTGTTGGCGAGCACGTCGCGCAACGTCGTCACCTGTGTGGTGAGGTCGGTGAGATTCTTGTGCGCGCTGTCGATGATGCCGAGCCGCTCGTGCAGCGCGCGCAGGCTCTCCATGGTGTTGCGGGTCGAATGTTCCATGGACTGGCCGACGCGATGTGTCACCGAATCCAGCCGCTCGTTGACCGCCCGCGCCATCTCGGCCTGGCGGCCGGCCAGCGCCTGGGTCATGGCGTCGACCCGGCCCGAGGCCTCGCTCTGGGTCCGCAGCACCTCGCTCAGGCGCTCCTCGAGCTCGTCGGCCCGGATCGCATGCGCCATCGCGAGTTCCGCGCCGCGCCGCCCGGAGCGCGCGATCACGACGGCAATCACTACCAGCAGGATGAGGACGAGGGCGCCGAAGCCGATCAGCGCATCGATCGTGCGCACCGGCCAGTCGCCCAGCATGACAATGATCTCGTTCATGCAGCCCCTTCTACCCGATTCGCCGGAATGCGCGAACGAAGAGGGAACGCAGGTGGTTAAGGACCCACTAATTTTTATGGTTAACGAAACCTGAAGTTTTATGGTTAGCGGAGGGTTAACGAAGTTCCTCGCCGGATTGACCGCATCCGGCGCGCAGCTTAAATCGCCGCCATGGCCCTCAGAGAAATCATCATCCTGCCCGACAAGCAGCTGCGTCTGATCTCCAAGCCGATCGAGAAGGTCACGCCGGAGATCCGCAAGCTTGCCGACGACATGTTCGAGACCATGTATGATGCGCCCGGCATCGGCCTCGCGGCGATCCAGGTCGCGCAGCCGCTGCGGCTGATCACCATGGACCTCGCCAAGCGCGACGAGAACGGCGAGACCAAGCACGAGCCGCGTGTCTTCATCAACCCGGAGATTCTCTCCTCCTCGGAGGAACTTTCGGTGTACGAGGAAGGCTGCCTGTCGATCCCCGAATATTACGAGGAGGTCGAGCGTCCCGCGAAGGTGCGTGTGCGCTTCACCGACCTCGACGGCAAGGTGCACGAGGAGGATGCCGAAGGCCTCTATGCCACCTGCATCCAGCACGAGATCGATCATCTCAACGGCGTCTTGTTCGTCGACTATTTGTCGAAGCTCAAGCGCGACCGCGTGATGAAGAAGTTCGAGAAAGCCGCCAAGCGCGCGGGGGAGTAGTCTCTGTCATTCCGGGGCGATGCGCAGCATCGCACCCGGAACCTTGAGGTTCTCAGGCGCGCAATTGCGCACCGTGTTTGGCTCGTCGAGCCGGCCCGGGAATGACGGTCACCGATTGGTCCTTCGCAGGTTTTCATATGCCTCTCCGCCTGATCTTCATGGGCACGCCCGATTTCTCCGTGCCGACGCTGCTCGAGCTGGTCGCGCATGGCCACGAGATCGCGGCCGTCTACACCCGCGCGCCGAAGCCGGGCGGCCGGCGCGGCCTGCAATTGCAGCCCACGCCGGTTGAAGAAGCTGCGCGAAAACTCGGCGTTCCCGTGCTGACGCCGAAGACGTTGAAGACGCAGGAGGCGCTCGACGAATTTCGCGCCTTCGATGCCGATGCCGCGGTCGTCGTCGCCTATGGCATGATCCTGCCGCAGGCCATCCTCGATGCGCCAAAGCTTGGCTGCTACAACCTGCACGCTTCGCTGTTGCCACATTGGCGCGGCGCCGCGCCGATCAATCGCGCCATCATGGCAGGCGATGCCGAGAGCGGCGTGATGGTGATGAAGATGGATGTCGGCCTCGACACCGGCGATGTCGCCATGGCCGAGCGGCTCGCGATCACCGACAGCATGACCGCGGCCGATCTGCACGATCGCCTCTCACGGCTCGGTGCCGATTTGATGGTCCGCGCCATGGCCGCGCTCGGACGCGGCGGGCTTCAGCTCAAAAAGCAGAGCGAGGACGGCGTCACCTATGCCGCCAAGATCGACAAGGCCGAGGCGCGGATCGACTGGACGAAACCCGCACGCGCGGTGCTGCGCCACATCCACGGCCTGTCGCCGTTCCCCGGCGCCTGGGCTGAGCTCGCGGACGTCAGCGAGAATGCGCGCGTCAAAATCCTGCGATGTGAATTGGCGAACGGCTCAGCTGCGCCCGGCGTGGTGCTCGACGACCACCTCACCATCGCCTGCGGCGAGGGTGCGATCCGCATCATCGAGCTCCAGCGCGAAGGCAAGGCCCGCATGCAGGCCGCTGACTTTTTGCGTGGCGTGCCGCTGAAGGCGGGATCGAAATTCACCTGAGACTGTCATCTCCCGCGAAGGCGGGGTATCCAGTACGCCGAGACTTTTGAGATTGAACCGAACCGTCACGGCGTACTGGATCGTCCGCCTGCGCGGACGATGACACCGGACAAGATGCCCCGCTACAAGCTCACCATCGAATATGACGGCGCGCCGTTCTGCGGCTGGCAGGTGCAGGAGACGCTGCCCTCGGTGCAGGGGGCGCTGGAAGCCGCCGTCAAGGCGATGACCGGCGCGGACGCGCGGGTGCATGGCGCCGGCCGCACCGATGCCGGCGTGCACGCGCTCGGCCAGGTCGCGCATGTCGACATCGCGAAGCAATTTGCGCCGGATCGTTTTCGCGACGGGCTCAATGCGCATCTGCGGCCGCATCCGGTCGCGGTGCTCGAGGCCGAGATCGTCCCCGAGACCTTCGAGGCGCGCTTCTCGGCCATCAAGCGCCATTACCGCTACCGCATCGTCAACACCCGCGCCAATCTCACCCTTGACGTCGGCCACGCCTGGCGCGTGCCGCGCCGGCTCGACGCCGATGCGATGCATGCGGCGGCACAACGCCTGCTCGGCAAGCACGATTTCACGACGTTCCGCGACACCGAGTGCCAGGCCAAGTCGCCGGAGAAGACGCTCGACCAGCTCGACGTCGTGCGCCACGGCCGCGAGATCACGATTCTCACCTCGGCGCGCTCGTTCCTGCACAGCCAGGTGCGCTCGATGGTGGGCTCGCTGGTTTGGGTCGGCGAGGGCCGCTGGACCGCGGATGATCTCTCTGCCGCACTCGAAGCCCGCAACCGCGCCGCCTGCGGCATCGTCGCCCCGCCGGAGGGATTGTATCTGGCGAAGGTGGACTACTGAGATGTGAGGCGCGCGCGCCCGCGCCACGCTCTCGGTGTCATGCCCCGCCACCGGGCCTCGCCTCCGGCGAGCCCGATGACAGGCTCCGTCGGGGCATCCAGTACGCCGCGGCCTATCGGTTCAATCACTGCTTTCGGTGGAATACTGGATCGCCCGCCTTCGCGGGCGATGACAGCGGAGTGGCAGGTGAGGGCGAAGCGGAAGGCGCCAGCGCCTCACCCAAAATATCGCGTCAAAATCCCCCGATACACCCGCGTCAACTTCTCCAGATCCGTCACCGGCACGCGCTCGTCGATCTGGTGCATGGTCTGGCCGACCAGGCCGAACTCGATCACCGGGCAGTAGCTGGAGATGAACCGCGCATCCGACGTACCCCCGCTCGTCGACAGCTCCGGCTTGCGGCCCGTCACCTCCTCGATCGCGGACACCGCGAGATCGGTGAACGGCCCGGGCTTGGTCACGAACACGTTGGAGTTCGAGGGCTCCCAGACGATGCGGGCGCGGATGCGGTTGCCGCAGGCTTTGGCGAGGCGCGTCTCGACCAGCTCGCGCAGGCTCGCCTGGGTGTGGTTGTCGTTGTAGCGGATGTTGAATTTCGCGCGGGCTTCGCCGGGGATGACGTTGCTGGCCTTGTTGCCGACGTCGACCGAGGTGAATTCGAGATTGGACGCCTGGAACTGGGCGCTGCCATGATCGAGCGGCTCGTCGGAGATCGCCACGATCAGCCGCGCGATATCAGGCACCGGGTTGGAGGCGCGATGCGGATAGGCGACATGGCCCTGCACGCCGTCGACATAGAGCGTGCCCGATTGCGAGCCGCGGCGGCCGACCTTGATGGTGTCGCCGAGCGTCTCGACATTGGAGGGCTCGCCGAGCACGCAATGGTCGAATTTTTCGCCGCGCTCGGCGGCCCATTTCAGTAGCTTGATCGTGCCGTTGATGGAGACGTCTTCCTCATCGCCGGTGATCAGGAACGAGATCGAACCCTTGCCGTCGCTGCGCGGCTTGCCGCCATTGGCGGTGAGATGCTGCAGCACCGCAGCGACCGAGCAGGCGATGCCGCCCTTCATGTCGACCGCGCCGCGGCCGTGCAGGAAACCGTCCTTCACTTCGCCCGAGAATGCGCCGACGCTCCAGGCGCTCTCGTCGCCCGGCGGCACCACGTCGGTGTGGCCGGCAAAGGTGATGTGCGGGCCCTCGCTGCCGATCCGCGCATAGAGATTGTCGACGTCGGCGGTGCCGGGCTCGCTGAACGTCACGCGGTGGCAGGTGAAGCCGGCGGCGCTGAGGGCTTTTTCAAGCACCCCGAGCGCACCGGCATCGGCCGGGGTTACCGAGGGGCAGCGGATGAGATCGCGGGCAATGGAGAGAGCATCGGTCATGCGCGTCCGATCAATCCCGCAGCAGCTCGTTGATGCTGGTCTTCGACCGCGTGCGCTCGTCGACGCGCTTGACGATGACGGCGCAGGCGGTGCTTGGGCCGGGCTGGCCGTTCTTCATCGGCTTGCCGGGCAGCGCGCCGGGCACCACCACCGAATATTCAGGCACTTCGCCCATGAAGATTTCGCCGGTCTCGCGATCGACGATCTTGGTCGAGGCGCCCAGGAACACGCCCATCGCCAGCACCGCGCCCTTACGCACGATCACGCCTTCGGCGACCTCGCTGCGCGCGCCGATGAAGCAGTCGTCCTCGATGATGACGGGCTCGGCCTGGAGCGGCTCGAGCACGCCGCCGATGCCGGCGCCGCCGGAGATGTGCACGCGCTTGCCGATCTGGGCGCAGGAGCCGACGGTGGCCCATGTGTCGACCATGGTGCTCTCATCGACATAGGCGCCGAGATTGACGAAGGACGGCATCAGCACGACGTTCTTGGCAATGAAGGCCGAGCGGCGCACGATGGAGCCGGGGACGGCACGGAAACCGACATCGCGAAAACGGTTCTCGCCCCAGCCTTCGAACTTCGAGGGCACCTTGTCCCACCAGGTCGCCTTGCCCGATCCGCCGGGAATGACGCCCATGTCGTTGAGGCGGAAGGACAGCAGCACGGCCTTCTTCAGCCATTGATTGACCTTCCACTTGCCGTCGCTGCCGCGCTCGGCAACACGCGCCTCGCCCTTGTCCAGAATCTCCAGCGCCTGATCCACGGCCTCGCGCACCTCGCCCTTGGTCGTGGTCGAGACGGTCTCGCGCGCGTCGAAGGCGCCGTTGATGGTGGATTCGAGGGCTGCAAGGGACATCGGGATTTCCTCTGAAAGCGGGAATTTTGATGGATTGGGGCGCTTTTTCGGGATTTGGAGCGGTGGAGTCAAGGCATACTCCGCTGTGGCCCTCCTTGCTCCACCGTCGTCCTGGACAAGCGTAGCTCCCGGCAACGCGCAGCGTTGTCCAGAGCGGAGCGCCGATCCAGGACCCATTACCACAGGGAGTAGTTGGACGAAGATTCGCGGTGTCAGTCTCGCCCGGCAACCTCGCCCTGGGGTAATGGGTCCTGGCTTTCGCCAGGACGACAGCAATTCTCACCCCGACAACCGCGCCAAAAACCCCGTCAGATCATCCGTGACGTGGTCGACATGGGCTGCATCCCGACCCTCCAGCTCCCAATCCTCGCGCACCACCTCCTTGGTGCCGTCGGGCACCACCAGCACCGTGGTCATGCCGAGTTCGTGCGGGACGGCGAGGTTGCGGGCGAGGTCCTCGAACATGGCGGCGCGGGCCGGATCGACTGCATGGTCGCTCAGGAACTTCCGGTAGGTCTGCGGCGCCGGCTTGGGCTCGAACTCGGCGGCGATGATGTCGAACACGCCGTCGAAATGCGAGGCGAAGCCGAGCCGCGCCAGCACCGCATCGACATGGTCGACTGAGCCGTTGGTCAGGATCAGCTTGCGCCCCGGCAGCCCGGCAATGGCTGCACCGAGCGTCGGGTTCGGCTCCAGCGGCGAATGGTCGATCTTGTGGACGTAGGCAAGGTAGTCGTCGGCGGAGACGCCGTGCAGGGTCATCATGCCGCGCATGGTGGTGCCGAAGCGCAGGTAATAATCCTTCTGGATCTTGCGCGCCTCCTCGGGCGTCACGTTCAGCCAGCTCGACACGAACTCGCCGATCCGCGCATCGACCTGCTGCCACAGATTGACGTGATGCGGATAGAGCGTGTTGTCGAGATCGAACACCCAGGTGTCGACATGGGCGAAGGTGCGGGGCAGGGGCATCAAAACTCTCTATCCGTTGGGCGGCGCTGTGGCCTCACCCTCAATCGTCGTCCTGGCGAAAGCCAGGACCCATACGCCGTGACCTATCAATGGGGCACTCTGGTTGTCGTTCTTCGCCAAACCCCATCCTGGGGTAATGGGTCCTGGCTTTCGCCAGGACGACGGTGGAGTTTGTGGCGCGGTCACCGCAACAATCGTCACAGCAATCCCACCCCTCACGGCATCGCAAACCGGAGCGTCTTGCTGCCGCTCGACATGTCCACCGCGCCAAAACCGGTCGCGGCGAATCCGCGCGCGCCGCAATCGATCTGCTCGCTCGTCTCGAACTTGGTCTCGCGCGTGCAGAGCTGCTTGTCGCCGCCCCAGTTCAGCGGCCGGTCCTTCAGCTTGATGACGCGGTTGTCGGCATCGACAGCTTCCGCGAAGCTGAAGATCTGCCTGGGCTGGCCGGTCACGTCAGGATGCAGGCACGTCTTGGGATCGATACGATACCAGCCGCGGCTCGTCACCGACTTGCCGTCGTCGCTCGCGACTGCCGCCATCACCTTGTGCGGCGTGTCGTTGCACCAGGTGAGGCCGGTCGCGGAGGGCGTCTGCACCGCATCGACCATGGTCTTGAACACATTCGGCGACGAGACGACGTCGGACGACAGCCCGCGGCTCTTCAGGAAGGCGGCCAGCGCTGCTTGCGTCTTCGGCCCGTCGACGCCGTCGATCGCGCCGACATCGTAACCCGCGATCACCAGCAGTCGCTGGATGCCGGCAAGGCGCGCCTGCTCGTCGTCATATTCGGAATCCTCGGCGAGATAGGCAATGAGGTTGCCGTCCGCGCCTTGTGTCGGCGTCACCTGCGTAAAGGCGGCCTGGGCCTGGCCGCTGCGGCATTGCCGCGCCGCCGCAATGACGAAATTGTCCTGCGCCACGCACAGCATGTCGCGGCCGTTCTGCGGGATCGGGGAGGCGCCATAGACGCCGAGCGCGCGGGCGTTGAGCAGGATGCGGTCGGCCGTCAGCGTGCCCTGCACCACCACGCGACAGGTGGCGGGATCGATCCTGAACCAGCCCCGCGTCGCGGTCGCCGCCTTGTCGTCGATGCCGATCGCGGCCTCGACGACATAGGACATGCGGTTGCAGATCTTGAGGTCGGCGAAAGCCGGCGCGGAGGAGAAGACGAACGAGACGGCAGCGGCGGGCAGCGTCATCAGGAAGCGGGTCAGGGCGGAACGGCCAGGCCTCCGCTGTCTCAACCCGTCAAGCCCGGGCATGACGACCATCTTCCGCTGCTCGCGTTCGCCCATCACTTGTGGATCAGCGTTCCCGTGCCCTGGTTGGTGAAGAGCTCGAGCAGTACCGCATGCTGCATCTTGCCGTCGATGATGACGACGCCCTGCACGCCCTGTTCGAGCGCGTAGATGCAGGTCTCGACCTTCGGGATCATGCCGCCGGAAATGGTGCCGTCGGCGATCAGCTTTCGCGCGTCCTTGACGGACAATTGCGGGATCAGCTTCTTCGACTTGTCGAGCACGCCTGGCACGTCGGTGAGCAGCAAGAGGCGCTTGGCCTTCAGCGCGCCGGCAACGGCACCCGCAAACGTGTCGGCGTTGACGTTCAGGGTCTGGCCTTCTTTGGAGGTTGCGAGCGGTGCCAGCACCGGGATCAGCTCGTAGCCGATCAGCTGGTTGAGCAAAGTGAGATCGACCTTCTCGGGGTCGCCGACGAGGCCGAGATCGATCGCCTTCTCGATGTTCGAGCCCGGATCGATGATGGTCCGCGTCGTCTTCGACGCCTTCACCATGTTGCCGTCCTTGCCCGACAGGCCCACGGCCTTGCCGCCGGCTTCGTTGATGTAGCCGACGATCTGCTTGTTGACGGAGCCGGCGAGCACCATCTCGACGATCTCGATGGTCGCGGCATCGGTGATGCGCAGGCCCGCGGCGAATTCCGAGGCGATGCCGAGGCGCTTGAGCATGGTCGCGATCTGCGGCCCACCGCCATGCACCACCACCGGATTGATCGCGGTCTGCTCCAGCAGCACGATGTCGCGTGCAAAGTTCCTGGCGGTCTCCTCGTCGCCCATGGCATGGCCGCCATATTTGATGACGATGGTTTCCTCGTCATACTGCTGCATGTGCGGCAGCGCTTCGGACAGGATGCGGGCCTGGTCGAGCGGGGAGATGTCGGTCATGAGGCGGATCTCGCTGGCGGGACTAACGCGGCCTGCGTTCTATCCGATTGGCGGGCGCGGCGCAAAGTGTGGCTGATATGTAGCCCGGATGCAGCGAAGCGAAATCCGGGGTACCGCAGACACCTGTCCCGGATTGCGCTGCGCTCCATCCGGGCTACGGGCGCTACGGATTGCGCTTGGCCACCACCGCCGCCAACGTCACCGCCAGCCAGCCCAAGATCATCACCGTTCCGCCGGTCGGCGCCGCGTAGGGAAACAGCGCGTGCCCCGCATATTGCCGCAAGGTCAGGTCGCCCGCGAACAATGCGGCGCCAGCTGCGAAGCCGAACGCGGCGGCAAGTCCAATTCCACCGTGCAGAAGGCCGCGCGCGAGCAACGCGACGGTCGCAAGGATGGCAGTTGCATGAAACAGCAGCATGGCGCTGGCCGATGCCAGCCGGCTCGCATCGGCGCCATGCGCGGAGGCGGCCGCCAGCGCGACGCCGGCGGCGCCCATCAAACCGGCAAGCCCAATCAGCAGGCGTTGCGCCGCCATCACGAAGCCCGCTCTTCCAAGAGCTTCGCCATCGCGGCGCGCAAGCCCTCCATGCCGGTCGAGCTGCGCGACGAGGTCGCGAGCACGTTCGGGAATGCGGCCGGATGCTTGGCCAGCGCGGCCTCGGTCTCGACGATGCGCGCTTGCAGCTCGGAGGCCTTCACCTGGTCGGCCTTGGTCAGCACGATCTGGTAGCTGACGGCGGAGCGATCGAGCGTCTTCAGGACTTCGAGATCGACGTCCTTGATCCCATGCCGCGAGTCGATCAGCACATAGACGCGCGCGAGTGAGGCACGTCCCAGCAGGAATTTGTGGATCAGCTCGGTCCAGGACGCGACCTGACTCTTCGGCGCCTTGGCATAGCCGTAGCCGGGCATGTCGACGAGGCGCAGGTCACTCTTCCCGGGGACCTCGAAGAAGATCAGCTCCTGGGTGCGGCCCGGCGTGTGTGAGGTGCGCGCCAGCGCGTTGCGGCCGGTCAGCGCGTTGATGAGACTGGACTTGCCGACGTTGGAGCGTCCCGCAAAGGCGATCTCCAGCCCGGCCATCGGCGGCAGCGTGGCAATCGAGGGCGAGGCCCAGATGAACTGCCAGTCGCGGGCGAACAGTTTTCGCCCGGCCTCGATCAGTCGCTCGTCGGTCTTGTCGTTCATGCGAGCGGTCTATCCTCTCGTCATGACCGGGCTCGTCCCGGCCATCCACGTCTTAGTCACGAAACGAGCCTCCAAAAACGTGGATGCCCGGGACAAGCCCGGGCATGACGATGTGGAGGCATTTGCGCCCGGCAAGGGCGCCTACGTCGCCTTCCTCGCGAACGTCGCCTTGAGATTGTCGAACAGCTCCACCTTCACGCCGTTGCGGCGCATGATGAAGCTCTGCTGGACCACCGAGAGCAGATTGTTCCAGGCCCAGTAGATCACGAGGCCCGCCGGGAAGCCGGCCAGCATGAAGGTGAAGATCAGCGGCATCCAGTTGAAGATGATCTGCTGCGTCGGATCCGGCGGCGTCGGGTTCAGCTTCATCTGGAACCACATCGTGATGCCCATGATGATCGGCCAGATGCCGAGCGCCAGATAGTGGCCGAACACGGGGATCGTGGTCGGGTCGACCGGGATCAGTCCGAACAGGTTGAACAAATTGGTCGGGTCGGGCGCCGAGAGGTCCTTGATCCAACCGTAGAACGGCGCGTGCCGCATCTCGATGGTGACGAACAGCACCTTGTAGAGCGAGAAGAACACCGGGATCTGGATCACCACGGGAAGACAGCCGGCGACCGGATTGATCTTCTCCTTGCGGTAGATCTCCATCATCTCCTGCTGCTGCTTCACCTTGTCGTCGGGATAGCGCTCCTTCAGCGCCTGCAGCTGCGGCTGGATCGACTTCATCTTCGCCATCGAGGCGTAGGACTTGTTCGCCAGCGGGAAGAACAGCAGCTTCACGATCACGGTCACGAGCAGGATCGAGATGCCGAAATTGCCGAAGAAGCGATAGAAGAAGTCGAGGCCGAGGAACATCGGCTTGGTGATGAAGTAGAACCAGCCCCAGTCGATCAAGAGATCGAAGTGGTTGAGCCCCAGCGCCTTGTTGTAGCCGCCGAGGCCGGCGAACGGGAACACGCCGACCACGCCGGCTTCCTTGGCGCCGGCGAACAGCCGCGCATTCGCGGTCGCGGTGCCGCCGATCGCGACGGTGACGGGATCGAGCAGATAGTCGGTCTGGTAGGTGTGGACGTTGCCGACCGGGTTCGACGAGAAGCGCGCCTGAAGCTGCGCATTGGTGTCCGGCAGCAGCGCCGAGGCCCAGTACTTGTCGGTGATGCCGAGCCAGCCATTGGTGGCCTTGAAGTTGACCGTCTTGGCTTCGTCGATCTTCTTGTAGGCGTATTCCTGCAAGCCCTGGTCGCCGAGATAGCCGATCAGGCCTTCATGCAGGATGTAGTAGCCGGAGACCTGCGGCGCGCCGTGGCGCGAGATCAGCGCGAACGGATAGAGCGTGACCGGCGCGTTGCCGACATTGCTCACTTCGTCCTTGATGGTGAAGAGATAATGGTCGTCGACCGCGATGGTGCGGCGGAAGGTGAGGCCCTCGCCATTGTCCCATTTCAGCACCACCGGCGTCGATGGCGTCAGGCTGCCGCTGCCGTCCTGCTGCCAGACGGTCTGGGCATCAGGCATCTTCGCCGTCACGCCCGTCGCCGCCACCCAGCCGAACTCGGCGTAATAGGGCTCCGCCGTGCCCGAGGGCGAATAGAGGATGATCGGCGGCGACTTCGGGTCGACCGTTTCGCGGAATTGCACCAGCGCGATGTCGTCGATGCGGCCGCCCTTCAGCGAGATGCTGCCGGCAATCCGCGGCGTGTCGATCTTCACGCGCGGGCTGGCCGCAATCGCGGCGTCTCGGGCAACGACCGGCTGGGCCTGCTGCTGGTTCGCGGCCGGTGTCGAGGGCTGAGTCGCGCCGCCCGCCTGCGGCGTGGTACCCGGCGTTGCGGACGCCGTCGGCTGCGGCGTGGATTTCTGGAGCTCGGTCTGCGCCTGCTGCTGGGCGCGCTGCTTCTCCATCTGCGGCACGTTGTAGAAATATTGCCAGGCGATCAGCACCAGGCCGGATAGAATGACGGCGAGGATGGTATTGCGATTGTCGGTCATCTCGATTGTCTCGTCATCAATCCGGTTTGCGGCTGGTCGCTGTGGCGCGATCCGGCCTCTGGCCGCGCGCCTTGGCCGGTCCTTTGGCCGTATGCCGCGCCGGCCTCGTGAATGCTATGCGCAGATCGTCGAGCATGGTCGCGAAGTCGCGCGAGAGCGCGTCCCTTCGTCCGACCAGCACATAATCATGATGGGGTTGCATCGACACCGGATCGAGCCGCTTCACCAATTCGCGAAGCCGGCGCCGGATACGATTGCGCTCGGGGGCGTTGCCGTTCTTTTTGGAAGCGGTGAAGCCGATCCGGATCGGGCCGCCGTCGTCCCGGCGGCGGCTTTGCAGGACGAACGCGGGATTATTCACCCGCGCGCCATTGGCAACGGCGAGGAAATCCGCCCGCTGCCTCAGCCGATCCATGATGAAATCCCAAAAAGGGGGTCCGGCTCAGGCGCTCAGACGCTTGCGGCCGCGGGCGCGGCGGGCGGCGAGAACCTTGCGGCCGCCGGCAGTGGCGAGACGGGCACGGAAGCCGTGACGGCGCTTGCGCACCAGTTTGCTGGGTTGATAAGTCCGCTTCACGGGTTTTTCTCCGCTGACCGGGCAATTTGCCTGTAGAATTGATGGTAAAGTCCCGAAGATGCGGCCCAAAACGGGCCGTTTCCGGCCCCAAGAGAGCCGCTCCCGGTGTCGCACCGGGTCATCGCGGACAATTCGCGCGGCTTATAAGGGAGCGCCTTGTTTTCGTCAACGCCGCACAAGCGCGCGTTTCCGATGAATATCGCTGTTTGTGCGGGGTTTTTAACCCTTGAGGTGGCGACTCGCTTTACCAGCGCTTACATCTCACCTCGGCAGATTAGCGATCCGTAATTTGACCGGACCCGGGACGGGTCGCATCCTGCATCAGCCAAGGTCAACAGGGGCGAATTTCGTGGCAGCCACAGATCGCCAGCCGATCCAGGATCTGGATCAGCCGGACCAGCCGGCGATGCGGCCGCGTGGGTCGGGCGGGCTCGGGCTGTCAGGCAAGCTGCTGCTGCTCACCATCCCCCTGGTGATGATTGCGGCCAGCCTGCTTTACGTGCCCGCCATCGCCAACTTCTGGGTCAACCGGCTCAACGACCGGGTGGCGGCGGCCAATACGGCAGCACTGGTGCTGGATGCCGCGCCGCTCGGCATGGTTCCCGATTCGCTGTCGCGGCAGATCTTGAAGAGCATCAATGCCCGCGCCGTCGCCATCAAGATGGGTCAGCAGCGCCGGCTGCTCGCCAGTGACAACCTTCCCTCGGCCATCGAGCACGACATCGATCTGCGCGACATGACGGCCTGGGACGCAATCACCGGCTCGTTCCGGATGATGCTGGAGACCGGCAACCAGGCCATCCGCATCGTCGGGCCCGGCGTCGGCAATGCCCAATTCATCGAGATTGTGACCGACGAGCTGCCGCTGCGGCAGCAGATGTACCGCTTCTCGCGCAACGTAGTGGTGGTCGCGCTGATCATCGCGGCGCTGACCGCGGGCCTCGTCTATCTCGCCCTGCATTATCTGTTCGTGCGCCCGATGCGGCGGCTCACCGCCAGCCTGGTCGGCTTCCACGAGAATCCCGAGAGCGCGGCGCGGATCATCGTGCCGAGCCAGCGCAGCGACGAGATCGGGGTGGCCGAGCGCGAATTGTCGGACATGCAGCGCGATCTGATGTCGATGCTGAATCAGAAGAGCCGGCTCGCTGCCCTCGGCCTCGCCGTCTCCAAGATCAACCATGATCTTCGCAACCTGCTGGCCTCGGCGCAGCTTTTGTCGGACCAGCTCGCCAGCGTGCCGGATCCGCGGGTGCAGCGCTTTGCGCCGAAGCTGGTGCGCTCGCTCGAGCGCGCCATCGCCTTCTGCCAGTCGACGCTGTCCTATGGCCGCGCCCAGGAGGCCGCGCCCGACCGCCGCATGATTCTGATCGAGCCGGTGGTGCTGGAGGTGCGCGAGACCGCGGGGCTGGCCAGCGATGCCACGATCGCCTGGGTCGCCGCGATCGAGCGCGGGCTTTCGGTCGATGCCGATCCCGACCAGCTGTTCCGCGTGCTGCTCAACCTCGTCCGCAACGCCGCCCAGGCGCTGGAAACCCATGCCTCGTCCGGCGATGGCGGGGTGCAGCAGATCCGGATCACCGGAAAACGCGAGGGCGCCGTCGCCATCCTGGAGGTTTCCGATACCGGTCCAGGCGTTCCCCAGAAGACCCGGGAGCACCTGTTCGAGGCGTTCCAGACCTCCGGCCGCCCCGGCGGCAGCGGCCTCGGCCTTGCCATCGCGGCCGAGCTCGTCCGCGCCCATGGCGGCGACATCCACCTCGTCGAAGGCACCATCGGCGCCACCTTCCGCATCGTCATCCCCGACCGCCCCGTGGAACTGCTCTCCATCCGCAACGAGCGGGCAAGGGCGTAAGTCGGCCAGCGGCCGAGCTGAGTCCGTAATTCAGGGCCGGCGCGAAGCGCCGAACCCGGAATCCAGAGGTTTTCGGCGCGAGATTCCACACTTCTCGCTCCGCGAGCCCCGGAATGGCCATGCTGACCGTCATCTCCTTGCAAAAATCTCCCCATCCCGGACCTTGCCAACGCCGGCAAGAGCGGCTAGTCAGAGCGCTCTTTCGCACCCGGCCCTCCGGGAGATGCGTCGCGGGTCATGCCCGCCATCGCTGTTTGCGAAAAACGCGCCCGTAGCTCAGCTGGATAGAGCATCAGACTACGAATCTGAGGGTCGGACGTTCGAATCGTTCCGGGCGCGCCATTTCGGTATCAGATGTGCGTGAGGGGCCTAGTCAGCGTCAAATGACGCCGTGCTCCCTCAGCAGCGCCTGCTCGTCCCCCGACACCCATCCGAAGACCTTGGGCTCTGCGCCCAACTGCTGGACGAGGTAGTGGACGTCGAAATCAATCACGACGTCGGATTGGTTCTTGCGGACATACGTCGCTCTCCAGGCGACATGGGCGACGCAATGGTGTTCGTCTATCGGCGAGATGCGGAGTCCCCGCATGTGCATCTCCTTTGTTCCGACGGCCCGGTAGTGGGCATAGCCCTCGGCGATGATCTGCTTGAGATGCTCGTCGTTCTTCCCAGTCATCACGCCGGCCGGCGTGGCCGCGACGAACTCGGAGGCGTAGAGCGCGGCGACGTCGTCCATGTCGACGTCGCCGCGCAAAGAAGCCTTGGAGATACTCTCATATTGCTCGAACAGCTTCCTGACGTTCGCCTCCATCGTCTTCATCGTCGCCTCCAACGCGCGTCGGCTCCGGAAATCTCTCCGCCGACGTCACTTTCGCAGGACCGGCTCGCCGGTGCGTGGGTACGTCAAGGTCACGTTTTCGAGCGCCTTGATCAGCCATTTGCCGTCCCAGCGGGTCAGTACCGCTTGGATCAAGGTGTCCACGGAATGTGGTCCGGCGGGATGCCCGGCGCCAACCGTGAGACGGCTCCATGTGCGACGGCCACGCCATCGCCAATGGCGACCACCTCGTTTTCGAGCGTCGAGTCGCAATAGATCGTCTCGTGGATCGGAGCGTGAAGCGCGATGGTCTCATCAACGCCGCGCACAACGGCCCGTAGCGACACCGTCGCTTTCATCTTGCCGTCGCTCGATCTGCGATCCGTGAGCCGGCAGCGCTTAGCCTGCTGCGTTCTTGATCGCGGCTTCGAAGCTCTTTGCGTCGAAGGCTGGCATACTTTGGATCCGCCCCAGACCCTGGGTCGAGTACCAGACCGAGAACGCGAGCACCGCTTCCGGATTCGGGGCATCAATGATGTCGACGAAATCGTAGTAGCCCTGCGTGTAGTGGATCGACTCGATCTTGATACCCAGATTGTCGAGCTTTGCCTTGGCCTTGCCGATCCGCTCCGATTGCTTGCTCGCCCACTCCGGGCTCAGATTACCAAGCAGCACATATTTCATGGCCACCTCCACGTCATGTTGATCGTCGTGCGAGAAGGACCCAACAACCATACGCCTTCCCGCGACCCGCGTACATGCCGTTCCGTGGCGGAGGTTCCGCCAATTGTTACGGTTTCGAAGTCATCACCTTCTGAACGATCTTCCAGGCCCCGTTGACCTTTAAGCATGACAGCATGTCCGTGAAGTAACGAGGCGGAATCTGAAATTTCAACTTCAAGAGCGCGAGCTCTCTTTCGACGTCGATTGACACGATCTGGTCGTCGCGTTCGAGGCCCTGTTCTTTCGGTGCTCTCAGGTTGCGGACAGCTGCGAGCCACGCGGCAATCGGCGTCACAGCCACGTTGCCATCGTCACCGACCTTTGTGACGGAACTCGAGGGATGGAATATGGATGCAAATTTCTCGGCATCCATTTCATAGGCCGCGTCGAAATAGGTCTGCGCCAGGGAGCGCAAGGCGTGAACATCCGTGTCCATCAGTCATCCCGCAAAAATCGTTACAACGGACCGACACGCGCGGCCCGCCTGCCGTGCCGAGAGTCTTAAGCGCCCGGAATGTGTCGAAGGTGCCTCATGCTCCCTGTTGGCCGAACCTAGGGCCAAGCGGCTTATGATGCTAGACCTGTTGCATGGGATAGAGTCATGAGTGATATTCATAAATCATGAGAAACGAACTGAACGAGCTGACGGCTTTTGCAGTCGTCGCGAATGAACGAAGCTTTACGCGGGCCGCAGTAAAGCTCGGCGTGTCACAGTCTGCTCTCAGCCATACGATCCGGAGACTTGAGCAACGGCTTGAGCTGCAGCTTCTTGCTCGAACAACCAAGAGTGTCGCGCCAACCGCTGCAGGGGCCGCCCTTTTGAACGACTTGTCTCCGGCACTCGAGCAAATTGATCGTGCTCTCAACAAAGCCCGAAGCGTTCGTCAGCGACCTGCAGGGCGCCTTCGAATTGTAATGTCCCGGTCGGCGGCGGTGATGGTATTGCTGCCGAAGCTGACGGCATTCGTCGAGGCCTATCCTGACATCATCCTCGACGTTGTCACCGTCACCGGCCCCGTAGACCTTGTTGCGGGCGAGTTCGATGCCGGTATTCAGCTCGGCGAGTACATTCAAAAGGATATGATCGCCGTGCGGGTCACGCCGGAATTGCGACTGGCGGTGGTTGGATCGCCTCGCTATTTCGCGTCACGACGCATTCCGCAAAAACCAAAGGATCTCAATGATCATCGCTGCATAACCTTGCGTCTTCCGAGCGGTCCATATCGATGGGAATTCGAGCAGGGACGAAAGTCGGTCACGGTCAGCGTGAACGGCCCGCTCATCATCGACGATACGCACTTGGTGATTCAGGCGGTGCTCGCTGGAATTGGCATCGGGCTCGCCTATGAAGAGCAGGTCGCTGAGCACTTGGCGAAGCGTCGGCTCATCCGCGTCCTGGAGGATTGGACGCCGCCAATTCCCGGCTTCTTCATGTATTACCCCAGTCGTCAACATCAGCCAGCTGCGCTGGCTGCACTCGTGAACGCGCTGCGGCTTTGACAGGAATTTGCTTCAGGCCCGCGGAATCCTGCGTGGGCCGCCTCGTTTGCGCCGAATGAGTTGCACGGGTCTCCGGAAACCGTGAACGCGCATGCGCGATCAGATTTCGGTCTCGCGCCTCTCCTCCAGTTCGATTTTCGAACGCGCCGCGCCGCAGCCGGCAAACCATAAACTCAATCATCGCAAGTGCTTAGAGCCGCGCGCCGGGGCTGGCACACAATCTGCGTTTCCCACTCGCATCTCACGCCTTGCGGCGGGGGAGGACAACAAGCGAGATTGGGAGGAATGCATGAGTGGGAACAAGACCAATTCCGCACGTCGACACGAGAGTCTCGACGCGGTGGTCATCGGTACGGGCGTGGCTGGCCTTTACCAGCTCTACAAGCTGCGCGACGAGCTGGGTCTCAAGGTCAAGGCGTTCGACGCGGCAACCGGTGTCGGTGGAACGTGGTACTGGAATCGCTATCCTGGCGCGCGCTTCGACTCCGAGGCCTACATCTACCAGTATCTGTTCTCCGAAGAGCTCTACAAGGGCTGGAGCTGGAGCGAACGTTTCCCCGGCCAACCCGAGATCGAACGCTGGCTCAATTATGTTGCCGACAAGCTCGACCTGCGCAAGGACATCCGCTTCAGCACGACGATCACCTCCGCCGTCTACAATGAGGCGACGCAGCGCTGGACGATCACGACCGACAGCGGCGAGGTCATTGACACGCAATTCCTGGTCACGTGCACCGGCATGCTGTCGGCGCCACTGACATCCGTGTTTCCCGGACAGGAGACGTTCAAGGGCAAGCTCGTTCACACCGGCCGCTGGCCGAAGCAGGATCTCGATCTTGCCGGCAAACGCGTCGGCGTCGTCGGTAACGGGGCGACCGGCATCCAGGTGATCCAGACCATCGCAAGCGAGGTCGGCAGCCTGAAGGTGTTCGTGCGCACGCCGCAATACATCATCCCGATGAAGAATCCGAAATATGGCCCGAAGGAGGTCGAGGCCTACAAAGCGCGCTTCAAGGAGTTCTGCGAGACGCTCCCCCACAGCTTCACCGGCTTCGAGTACGACTTCACCAACGGCAACTGGAAGGATCTGACCAGCGAGCAACGCCATGCGGTGCTGGAGAAGATCTGGGACGAGGGCTCGCTGCGGCTGTGGCTCGCCTCGTTCGCAGAGATGTTCTTCGAGGAGGACGTCAGCGAGGAAATCTCCGAATTCGTCCGCAAGAAGATGCGCGCGCGACTCAAGGATCCGAAACTGTGCGAGACGCTGATTCCGACCGACTACGGCTTCGGGACGCATCGCGTTCCGCTCGAGACCAACTATCTCGAAGCGTATCATCAGCCGAATGTCGAGCTGGTGAGCGTCAAGGACAATCCGATCAAGCGGATCACGCCCGCAGGCCTCGAGCTCGCCGATGGGACGACGTACAATTTCGACGTCATCATCCTTGCGACCGGCTTCGACGCCGGATCGGGCGCGCTTACCCGCATCGACATCCGCGGCCGCGACGGCCGTTCGCTGAAGGACGAATGGAGCCGCGATATCCGTACCACCATGGGGTTGCAGGTCCATGGCTATCCCAACATGTTCACGACCGGCGCGCCGCTGGCACCCTCCACCGCGCTGTGCAACATGACGACGTGTCTTCAGCAGCAGGTCGAGTGGATCAGCGACTGCATTGGCTATCTGCGCAAGAACGAGCTGAGCGTCATCGAGCCGACGCGGGAAGCGCAGGATGCCTGGGTCGCCCATCACGACGAGATCGCGAGCGCGACTCTCGTGACCAAGACTCACTCCTGGTACATGGGCTCCAACGTCGAGGGCAAGCCGCGCCGACTGCTGTCCTACATCGGCGGCGTCGGGACCTATCGCAAGAAGTGCGATGAAGTCGCCGCCGCCGGCTACCAGGGCTTCGCCAAGCAATAAGCCCCGCGAAGGCCGCGCGATCCGTCGCGTGAGCGCGGCCTCGCTTTTTGCACCTCGCCAACAAAGAACGGAGAAACACATGCGCAAGGAATTCGCTGTAGACGCCGACGCAATCCTCAATGAGACCGTCACGAACGGGAACGGTGTGCCGGGCGTCGTCGCCATGGTGACGGATCGCAACGGCAACATCTACGAAGGCGCCGCAGGCAAGCGTCGGAGCGACAAGCCGGAGGCGATGACGACCGATTCGAGCTTCGCCATCTTCTCGACCACCAAGGCAATCACCGGCACCGCCGCCCTTCAGCTGATCGAAGAGGGTCGGCTTGATCTCGATGCTCCCGCCAAGAAATATGCGCCCGATCTCGGCAAGCTGCAGGTGATCGACGGCTTCGACGCCAAGGGCCAGCCCAGGCTGCGTGCGCCGAAGCGCGAGGTGACCACGCGCATGCTGCTGCTGCACATCGGCGGCTTCGGCTACGATTTCTTCAACGAAAACTATTTGCGCCTGGCGACCGAGCACGGACAGCCGAGCGTGATCACCTCGTCCAAGGCCTCGCTCATGACGCCGCTGCTGTTCGATCCCGGCTCGAGGTGGGAGTACGGAACGAACATCGATTGGGTGGGGCAGGTCGTCGAGGGCATTACCGGCAAACGGCTGGGCGAGGTCTTCGCCGAGCGCATCTTCAAGCCGCTCGGAATGGCGAACACGACGTTCGAGATCAACGACGCCGTCCGTAGCAAGCTTGCCGGCGTGCACGCCCGCAACGCCGACGGCTCGCTCACGCCGATGGACTTCGAGTTGCCGGCGAGCCCCGAGGTCCATATGGGCGGGCACGGCCTCTACAGCACGGTCGGAGACTACATGCGGTTCATCCGGATGTGGTTGAACGACGGCAACGGCCCGCACGGTCGTGTGCTGAAAGCGGAGACCGTGCAGATGGCGGAAAAGAACCATCTCGGCGATCTCAAGGTGACGGCGCTGCCGGGCGTGATCAAGTCGCTCTCCAACGATGCCGAGTTCTTCCCGGGACAATCGAAATCGTGGGCGTTCACGTTCATGGTCAATGACGAGGAGGCACCGACGGGCCGCCCCGCGGGTGCGCTCGGCTGGGCGGGCCTGGCAAACCTGTTCTACTGGATCGACCGGCAGAATGGCTTCGGCGGCTACTGGGCAACCCAGATCCTGCCGTTCGGCGATCCGGCTTCGTTCACCGGATATATGCGTTTCGAGACGGCCTTCTACGACGCCCTGCACCGGCGCAAGGCCGCGTAAGCGCGTTGTCAGGTTAGGGCATTCGGCGCGCCTTTCGGCTTCACGGCTTTCGCAGTGCGGTCGGAGGCGCGCCTAAGTTGCGCCCTGATCCGGTTGTCAGTTGCGCCTCGGCATGGAATGGTTTCAAAATCATGCGATAAAGCTTGGGGTCCCCCAACAACAAGAAGATCTTGGACCGCTCAGCGCGTCAAAGGAGGAAGCGTGTTGGGGCAGACACCGGAGGAAGCCTTTGCCAATCCAGGCATTGAACGCGCCGTCCTGACCAGCTGGGAGCGCTTCATGTCCGGGAGCGGCGCCGGCGGGCAGGTCGTTCGGCCCGCGATCAACGAGTCCTGGCGGCGGAGCCAGCAATCGGCCGTGGACTATCGGCGCAGCCAGGCGCCTCTGCCGATGAACGACGACCGGCTGCACCGCCTGCTCGACAAGCGCACCCGCCTGGTCCACGCCGGCGCTTCGACCATGGCGCTGGCGCGCGACTACATGCTGGAAACCGGCACGGTGATGGTGCTGACCGATGCCGATGGCATCGTGTTGCGCCTGGAAGGCGATACCAGGCTCGCGCTGCGCAATGCCGTGGAGAAGACGCACCTGTTGCCCGGCAGCAATTGGAGTGAGGCGACTTGCGGCACCAACGCGATCGGCACGGCGCTGCAGACCGGCCAGGCTATCCAGGTCCATGCCACCGAACATTTCTGCTCCGGGATCCAGCGCTGGACCTGCTCGGCCTCCGTCATCCGCGATCCCATCGACGGCGCAGTCATCGGGGCCATCGACATTTCCGGGCTGTCCGATTCCTACGGACGGCAGGCCCTCGCACTGGCGATCTCGGCGGCCGCGCGCATCGAGGCACATCTGCTCCAGATGGAGATGGACGCCCGCTACCGGCTGCTTGATCAGTGCTTCTGGATGGTGCCTGCCGCGGACCGCCACCACACGGTGCTGTTCGATAGTGCCGGGCGCCCGTTCAAGGCCAACGGCGAGATGGCGCAGATCATGCGCGACCTCGGCGCGCCACGGGGCCAGCCTGACTTTCCTCAGATCGGGACCAGCGATGACCGTCCCTGGGGTACTTCACGCCCGGCCTGGATCAAGGAGGAGTGGCTGCGGCCGGTGGTCTACCAGGGTGAACATCTCGGCACGGTCATGGTCGCGCCAAAGCCGGTGGCCGCGAGCAGGACGTCCCTGCCGTTTACGCGCGACGGGACGCATGCATTCGCAAGCGTCGTCCACGGCAATGCGAGGATGCATGCGGTGGTCGAGACGTGCCGTCGCGTCGCCGCGACCTCCGCGCCCGTCTTGCTGCTCGGTGAGACCGGCGTCGGCAAGGAGATCTTTGCCCAAGGCATCCATGCGGCATCGCCTCGGCGCGAACGTCCCTTCGTCGTCGTCAATTGCGGCAGCGTCTCGCGCGAGCTGCTCGCCAGCGAGCTGTTCGGCTATGTGGAGGGTGCTTTCACCGGCGCGCGTCGCGGCGGCTCCGCCGGAAAGATCGAAGCCGCTTCGGGCGGAACTCTTTTCCTCGACGAGATCGGCGAATTGCCGCTCGACCTCCAGCCCATGTTGCTGCGGGCGCTGGAAAGCGGCGAGATCAACCGCATCGGCGAGACCACGACGCGCAGGGTGGACTTCCGGCTCGTCGCTGCAACGAACCGCGAGCTGCAAATCGAGGTCAATGAACGGCGCTTCCGCAAGGATCTCTACTACAGGCTGGCGGTGGTCCCGGTCGTCGTGCCTCCCTTGAAGGAGCGGCCGGATGACATTCCGATGCTGGTCGAACACTTCGTTGCTCAGGCAAGGACGCGCTATGGCCTCGGCGATCGCAGTTTCACGCCGCAGGCGCTTGCGCGCCTGCAAGGTTATGACTGGCCGGGTAACGTGCGCGAGCTGCGTAATCTGGTCGAAAGCCTGATGTTGACCGGGGACGGGGACGTGATCGAAGTTTCGAACCTGCCCGACGTCATCCCCCAGACGGAATTGCGTGCCGGAGACGACCAGGGCCTGTCGCTCGCCGAATCTTCCGAGCGCGATCTCATCGCGCGCACGCTGCGCTCATGCAATGGTCATGTGGCAGCCGCCGCGTCCGCGCTCGGTCTCGCCAAGAGCACCGTCTATGCCAAGCTGCGCCGCTACGGCATTCGTCCCGACCTGGGCTCCGCAAACGACCCCGCCTGAAGTCAGGGCCGTTCTCTGAGCATTGGGGTTGGGCCGTCAGGTTTCCGGCGGAGAAGTCCGGCTAGGGAATGCGGGTCAGCTCGACGCCATCGACCACCATCTTCCATGTCCCCGCCTCCTGGTGCGGCGGCGTCGATACCTCGAATGTCGCCGTGAGAAATGGAATGCCGACGACGAAATTGTCGCCCTCGAACCGCCGCAACGGAGCGTCGATCGATATCGTGGTGCTGCCTGCCGTGGTATTGCGCCTGACGCGCTTGTAGCGGACGGTCCCGTCCTTCGTGAGCTCAACGTCCATCGCCTGCGCGTGCCACTCGCCGACATAAGCGGCCTTGTCGTCCGGCACCGGCTGCCCGCACGCCGACAGGATCGGCAGAGCCGCAACGAGAATCACCAAAGAAAATTGCCGTCTCATTCTTCGCTCTCTATCGGACAGGCGGAGGCCAGGGAGATGCAAGATGCCCATCTTCGTCGGCCGCCATGCCATTCCGGTTCACGAACCGGGGCGTCGCGGGCCAAGCCCGCCATCGCTGTTCGCGAAAACGCGCCCGTAGTTCAGCCGGATAGGGCATCGGACTACGAATCTGAGGGGCGGGCGTTCGAATCGTTCCGGGCGCGCCACTTCGGTACAAAACTGGGCACTCCAAAACCTGCCGTTTTTGCGCCGGACGCGGCGATGAGAGTGCGCAAGAGCACGCTTTTCGATCCCATGATGCGAACTTCCTTCGCGTCCACTTCGACGCGCTGGGCCAGCGCACGGAGGTGGTCGCGCCGGTAGCCGCCCGCCTCGGTTCGCATCCGCCTACGGGCCTGGCCGGCGAAGGTTTTGAGTGCCTGGGGTGTGATGCTCGGCCCAGCCCGATCAAGCGCGCCCTTGGCCCGCTCTGCGTCGGCGCGGGCCTGATCGCGGATGGACTTCAGCTCGGGTACGCGCTCTTTGAGCAGCGGATCGGAGACGTCGGCGACCCCGTTTTCGATGGCGTCGTACAGCCGCTTGAGTTTGCAGCATGAGCGCGATCGCGCAGAGCAGGCCATGAACGCATGGAAGCAAAGGAGCCGGGCCAGCGGATTGCAGTCAAGGCCGCGAGCCGGCGGAGCCGGTCGCGCGCAGCGCGAGCCTTGACGGCGCTCCGTTGGTCCGCCAGTGGCCTCCCATGCGATCATGGCCGGACATCCCGCCGAGCACGCGCAACAAGACGCTATGCTGCGAACGATGGCGGCCGGAACGTTGATTTTGAATACTTTCTCGCTTCGAGCGGCACCAGGCCGCTTCATACGGTGCCGCTGTAGTGCCATCCAAAACAATGTGCAGACAAACACTTACGACCCCCGACGGAACGGAGTGACACCGTCGCTTTTATCTTGCCGTCCTAGTCGGTCGAGATCCGCGCCCAGCCCTCGGTGGGTAAGGTCGGGTATTGTCGATAGCGGACCAGAAGGCGGACTTGGCAATATCGACGCGAATGACCCGGAGCAGACCTTTTCACGCAGCCCGCCCACCGCCTTTTGACCCCAGCCGAACTTAGACTATTTTTTCGGAGTCGCGAACCGTTTCTCATTTTTCAAGCCTCTAAGTCTCTAGGGTCGTCAGAAACGACGCTACAAAGGCAGGAGGTTGCTATGCTGTACAAGAAGAACGTGGCTGGATGGGAAAGTTGGGTCCGGCTCTTGGCTGGGGCAATTATGATTGCTTGTGGGCTACTAGGTCTTAAAGGTATGCCCGTTGGATACTTGATCGCCGGTGTCGGGGTCCTGACCGGGCTTACAGGCGTTTTCGGATACTGCCCGGCATGCGCCGTAGCAAGTCGAAAGCTGCGCGCCGAACCATGAGCACACCTTTTTCATCGCGGAGCACGATGGAAGCGGCAATAGGCGGGGACGCTGACGCCATCCTGACGCTGCTCAAAATGTCGCAGCCCGAGATACGCCGGTACGCGCGAAGAACCTGCCGCACGACAAGCGATGTGGAAGACGCGGTTCAGGAAACGTTGTGGATCGTGTACCGTCGCATTGGTCGTCTCCAACGCGCCGGAGCCTTTTCCCTATGGCTTTTTCAGATAGTTCATCGAACTTGCTTGAGATTGGCCAAGCAGCATGTGGGCCTTCCCGACGACCTCTCTTCGCTGGAAAATGACTTGCAGCTTTCGAAGAGGCCGGAATCAGAACTTCGCATCGATATAGCTGCCGCGATCCAGTCGCTGCCAAGCCACTACCGGCAGGTGCTCATTTTGCGGGATGTGGACGAAATGACGATTAGCGAAATAGCGCAATCGCTGGAGCTAACCCGAGAAACTGTGAAGGCTCGACTGCATCGCGGTCGAGCGCTCGTGCGTGAATATATGATGCGCTGAGGAGTAAGAATGTTCGCCAGCAGTTCACTCACCGAGCACCTTATCCGAGGTTTTGTCGGAATTGGAGCTCTCTCGACGGCAGTGTGGGTCGGGACAGACGCAGGTTGGCCTGCAGTACTAGGTTCCGTCACCCTGGGGCTAGTATCATTGATATCCTTTCGAGGATGCCCGGTCTGCTGGTCTATAGGCTTGTTTTCGATGGCACGCCGGTCGTTGACCTCGCTGTAATCGGGTTCACTTCTGCTTTGGCCCATCGCGCCGTTCTCGGGATTGGTCGAAATGGCAGCAGCCGAAGGGTAACCGGACCAACCGCGAAATCGGGAGGACAGCTCTATGAGGCATAGCGCAAGATCGCATTCCGTCGCGGGTTATCCAGCTCGACCGCTTGGGCGGGCGCCCCATCATAGCGCCACGGCGAATAGTGCCCATCTTCATCGGCCGTGGTGCGCCAAATGCACGATATTCCGTGACATTTTGGGATGAGAGTCCCGATCGGAAGTGCCAGTCTCTTGATCGACTGATCTTGCAAGGGGTGGCGGGCAGGAGTCTTGTCCTGGCTCGGAGACTATTTGCCAGTTCTTCGGGGTTTCTCAGACACCTGTCGACTGCAAACGCGATTTGTCGTTGCCGCACACGATCTACTCATTCCCGCTCCATCATGTTGGCGATCGCCTTGATGCGGCTTCTGGCGTATTTCGGAAGGCCGGCGCTCAGCGAATCGCCGCTGTTGAAGGAGCTCTTGCCCATGAGCAGTTGCGCGGGCACGAGGTTTCGTAGAACGGGTGTATTGCTGTATTCCCTTTGCTTGTTTAGCACGTCGTTCCTGACCGCAATCAGGATGTAGACCGTTGCGATGGCGGCTTCCCGCTCGGTCGGATGCTGTTGCAGAACCGCAAGCAGCTTGCCGAACTGGATGACCTGGTTCACCCAAAAGATGTTCTGCTCGAGCGCGCTGGTGACTGGGGAGTCGAGGCCTGTCAGGGTCGGCAGTTCGGCAAGGCGCGGCTGCGTGACCAACATGATCTCACTCTGGAACTCGATGAAATCCGGAATCGGTCTTTTGCTCTCCTCGCGCAGCTTGTTGGCCAGCTGAATGCCCGCCGGAATTTTCCCTTCGAACATGTAGCGGGACCGCACGCAGATCGCGTTCGCGTCCTCGCACCAGCGGCGATCCGGCGGACGGTTGTGCGCGGCGCCCGCGTCTTTGTTGGGAACATCATCGACCGCCGTGATCGGCCAGTGCTTGACTGCCGGATCGATCTGCTCAAGGAACGCGACATTCGCATACCGCGACAGATCCAATGCCGCTGCCGGTTTTGGAAGTCGAAACCGGGCCTCCGCCTGGTAGACCGAGAGCTTCAGCTTCGTTTGCTGGTTGAGCATGGGCTCAACGAAGCTCGGGAAGAGCGAGAGGAAGCGCCGCTGAACCGGACGTGAGCGGGCCCAATCGTCGAAAGGAATGAGCTCGGTCGAAGAATCGGCGAGTTTGTCGTTGCGTTGGTCGGCGAAGACGACGGTGCGCGGTTTGATCTGTGCGATCGGAATGCTGGCGACGGCGGCCACGTCCTCCAGCTGGAATTCCTGCGCGACCGCACCTGTGCAAGCGGCCACGCAGGCGGCGATGAGGACTGCGGCACGGTGAAGTCTCATGGGTCAATGCTCAATTCAGCCGCCGCCAGAAATAATCGGGATCGACTCGGAGCGGCGGTCGCGGGAGGCGGTCCTCGTCATCGGGAGGTCCGCGCCAGGAGGGATATTCGCGCGGACCAAGACGCCAGGTCGGGAATGGAAAAGGCGACCGGTTGTCGCCGTAATGGCGGTTGTCGTCGGACCACTGCTGGAATGGTCCGTCGTCTTCGTCACGGCCGCCACGATGGGCGTAGCTTTCTGCACGCGAGACGATCCGAAATTGCGTATCGTCGATTCTGCCCGACGGATCTCTCTTGAGATACTCGGTGAAAGCGCGGCCGGTGCCGGGCGGTGAAGGATCGCCGGTATGGGGATCGATCGACAGAGGAACGAGCTGACGCAGTGCTTCGCGCGAAGGGCCGTTCAATGCCATCTTGGGAGCGTGCAGCTCCCAGGCCGCCTGCACGATCGGCTCGAACATCGGCAGCGCCACTTTTGATCCGGTTTGGCCGCTGCCAAGGGAGCGGCGCCCGCCATCGCTGTTGTCGTAGCCGACCCAGATGGCGACGGTAACGTCATTTGTGAAGCCGACGAACCAGGCGTCGACCGCATTATCAGTGGTACCAGTCTTGCCGCCGACAAAGGGCGAAAGATGCTTCACCACGCGCGCGGTTCCGCGCGCGAGCACGCCCTGCAGCATTGATTTCAACTGGTAAAACGATGCGCGGTCGGCCGAACCGATCCAGTCCACCGCACGCGGATCGTGCCGGTAGATTGGTCGGCCGTCCTGTTCGATCGTTTCGATCGCATGGGGCCGGGGCCGGGCGCCCTCGTTGGCGATCGCTGCATAGAACGCCGCAAGGTCGATGAGCCGCACGGTTTGTGCACCGAGCACGAACGGGTAGTAGCGCATGCAGTCCTTGTAGAGCTGCGCTTCCATCGCGAGCTCGCAGACCCGGTCGAGGCCTCGCTCGGCACTGTCGTCGAGACCGGACGCGAGCAGTTGCACGGTGGCGAGATTGCGGGAGTTTTCCAGCGCACGCCGCAGTGTAATGGCACCCAAGGCGCCGCCGTCATAGTTCTTCGGCGACCAGAAATCGCCCCGGCGCGGGTGGACCGTCGCGCCGATCGGTGTCAGCGTAATGGGTTCGTCCATCACCAGCGTGTTGGGCTGCAATCCCTTGCGAAGGGCGGCGAGATAGGTCAGCGGCTTCAAGGTGGAGCCGGGTTGGCGCAGGCTCTGGACGACGCGGTTGAGCTGGCTTGCGGGATACGAAAAGCCGCCCGCCATCGCGAGAATGCGGCCGGTTTCGTTCCCGAGTACGAGGGCCGCTCCCTGCACGTTCGGTCGAATACGCAGATCGGCACGCGCCGCTTCCTTGCCCCTGGCTTCGCGCAGTTGCACGTAGACCACATCGTACGGCTTGAGGCCGCGCTGGATCGCGGCGCTCCACGTGTTCAGCGGCAGGATTCTTCCGTCGGTCAGGCCGACGTTGATCGCGTGGCCACGCTTGCCACGCGCATTCTCCAGGACGACCGCCGAGTCCCAGTGAACGTCGTAGAGAGGTAGCCGTGTCGCCTTCAACGCCGCGAGCCAAGCCGGTTCCGTGGCCTTCAGGTCTGCCGCAATGCGACGGACGGCATCGGAAATGTTCGCCTCGGGTCCCTCAAATTTGTAGCGGCCGGTCTTCAGCTCGTACCGCGCGAGGCCCTCCTGCAATGTCGCTTCGACTACGCGCTGCAAGGCCGAGTTGATGGTCGAGCGCACCGTGTAGGAGGCGTTGGTGAGAGTATCAAGACCCGCGACCAACCTTGCCTCGCGGGCGATGTGATCGACGAAGTGAAAGCCGAAGTCCCGTCGCGTCGGCCGGTACTCGACCAGCTGCGGCAATACTGCTTTCGCCGCGTCGGCGTCGATCATGGCGTCGTCCCGCATGCGGCCGAGCACGTAGGCAAGGCGCTCGCGCGCGCGCTCGGGGTGGTGGTCGGGGTTGAAGTAGTTCGGTCCCTTGGCGAGCCCGGCGAGGAGGGCGCCCTCGACGGCGGAGAGCGCCTTGGCCGGTTTGCCGAAATAGCTGCGCGCCGCGAGCTCGATGCCCCAGGCTCCGCGACCGAGATAAATCGAGTTGAGATAGAGCTCGAGGATTTCCGCCTTGGTCAGGGCGCGCTCCATCCGCGAGGCAACGATCATTTCACGCAATTTTCTTTCGTAAGTGATGTCGTTACCAACCAGCAGGTTCTTGGCGACCTGCTGCGTAATGGTCGAGCCTCCCTGCGGCCGGCCCGGGTGCGTGAAGTTGCCGATGAAGGCGCGGACCAGTCCGCGCTCGTCAATGCCGGCGTGTTGGAAGAAGCGCTTGTCCTCGGCGGCGATAAATGCGTTGCGTACCGCTTCCGGTATATCCGCAAGCTTGACCGAGATGCGGCGGTTGTTAGGCGCGTAAATCTCAGCAAGCTGCTCGCCCTTGTTGTCGAGGACTTCGCTGGTGCCAGAAAGCCTGAGGTGCTCAAGCTGCGCCGCGTCGGGCAGATCCTTGACCGCGCTGTTGTAGAAGGTGATGACCTGACCGAGATCGACCGGAGAGTCTTCCACGTTTTCGACCTTGCAGAACTGCCTATAGGCCACCTGGAGGTCGGCCAGATTCAGTCCTTTGAGCGCCTTGATCTCGCTGCTCAACGCCTCCTTGTCATCCATGGCAGTGGCAATCAGATCGTCCAGGTTGATGTCCTCGATGTCGAAAGCCTTGCGCATGTGGGCGCAGCCGGCACTCAAAAGCTGTGCCACCTCGGAGCGGTCGCGCACCGCATCGAACTCAGTCTTGATCCCATCCGGCCGGGTAGTGACCTGGCTGAAGGCAAGCGCCGTGGCGAAGATCTTGATGAGTATCGAGTCCATGACCGGCCGACGGTCGAAAAGCCGCCTCCGCAAGGTCGTAGAACAAACAAGACTGTGTTGAGGAAAAAGTTCCTGAAGTGCCGCCGCTCGCTTCTTCGGTCCTTCATGATTGCTCCGACCTGGCCGCGCCGCGGAACCAATGCCGAGGCCCGCGCGTTTTAGAAAGACCGAATTGGCAGCGCACTCATGAATGCCCCTCTTCCAGTCGTGCTCGCCGTGGCGCTCCTCAGCGTCGCCGTCGCCACGATGCCTGCGGACGCTGCTCCTCGAAAAAAGCACAGCCGGACACTTGCCGCAGTCTCCCCTGCAGCTAGCGTCGCTCAGCCGCCCACGGACAGATTTTTGGCCTGCGACGTCCGGGTGCGAGATTATCTTCGCGAGGGCGGAGCGGTGACACGGGTGACCAAGATCGAAGTGGACGATGCCCGACTGCAGTTGAACATTCAGCATGAGTACGGGGAGGCGGGAAAGTCGTCTCGAAAATACCTCCGCGGGGACACGGAAGAAGAAATGCGCAAAAATCTGCGCGGAATATTGGATGAGTTCGCTGCGGCTGCGAAGGCGGCAACGGCTGGTCGCGCTTGGTATGTCGTCGCTGCGCGCAAGGTCATGCCGGACTCCCGCGACGGTTCGGGCGAGACCACGAGTCCGTGGACTGCCGTCGTCCTCGCGGATTTCGACGGAAAATGCAGGCCTATCACGTTCTATCAGTCCGTCGACCGGACCAAGCTCGATCCTGAACTGAACAAGAAATTGGATGAGTGAAGCTTTACGCCCGAATTGATTTGCAGTCGTAGCGACCGTGCCTGGCGGTATGAGGCGCGGTGAGCTGCTCAACTGCCGTCGTCGCCGGTGAGTCTGCAGTATTGGCGGCGAGGCGCGGCTTTCATCGCCTTTAGGGCACGTTTGGGCAGCCACGCTGAAACGCTTTGGAAAGCAATGAGGCTGTTGCTGCCCAAAACTGTTCTTTAGTCCACTGAAATCACTCGCTTCTGGCCCGTCCCCAGGGAGCGCCATCTCTTTCGTTTGCAATCGCAAAAATCAAGCGCCGCCGTTGCAGCGCTTTGCGTGGCTTACCGGATCCTTGTCACCACGTCGGGTCGGTTTTTCTCGAGCCAGGCCACGGCCTCCGGTCCGTCGACGACGCACTCGAAGGTTTCCCAGGTCGGGTCCTCCAGGGATTCTGATTGCAGTCGCTTCGCCGCATACTCAACGAGGTCGTGCAGCCGTTCGTATCCGCGTCGGCCCTCGAGGGAATCGGCAATCGCGGTACTGGCCCATCCTCGTTGGGCCAAGTCGATAATGCTCGGAGCGTCAGCCTCGCTGAACCAGGGTGTGGCATCGAACTCGATGCAGCGGACATTATCGGCTGTATGGCAAGTAGCGTGGATCATTGGATTCCTCCATTCGCCGGCTGACAACCTGCCCAGCATTGACCCTTTCACATCGCTGCCTCGCTACGCCCTCAGCCCTTGACCAAGTCCCCCAGCAGGTTCGCCGCCACCGTCAGCTTGGCGAGCGTCAGGCCGCTGGCAGCAATCTCCTCGACCGAGCTGCGGATGCGCGTCGCTTGGGGGTGAGCCGCGAGCCAGGTCTCGACGGCCTGCTGGCCGGACTGGCCGGTCGCCAGCATATCCGCGGCCAGTCTTCTTTCGGCGCCAGCGATCTGCTCAACGGCGCGATCGATGGCTATACGTTCGAAATAGTCGTTTGCCGGCACGTGGCGCGCGGCGGCGATGATGCGGTCGAGACGGAAATTCGCCTCGGCGGCAAAGAAGGTCGCGGCGGCGTCGCCAATGGGGCGGGTGGTGCGCTCGGCGACCGTCACGATATCGGGTGCCGAGACCAGGGCGTCGAGATCGGCGAGCTCGCCGGCAAGGCCGGCCGGGACGCCAGCGTCGGTCAGGTCCTGCCGACGCTTGGCGCGTGCGGCCTGCAAGTCCGGCGGCAGGGTAGTGTCGAGCGCGGCGACAATCTGGCGGATCGCCGGGCCGAAGCGCGCGACCACGGCCTCCAGCCCGCCCTTGAAATCGACATTGCGCACGTACCAGACCATGCGCGAGAGCAGGAGGTCCTGCACGGAAGCGTAGAGGGACAGCTGCACCTGCCCGTCGATGCAGGCGTCGAGTGCATCGATCGCGTCATTGAGCCCCTTCAGACCGTAGCATTCATCGACCGCCACGTAGGCCATGACGATGGTCGGGATATCGGCGTCCGTCTCGTCGATCAGGCGTACGACACAGGCCGGGCCGCCGCGGTTGATCACCGCATTGGCGAGGCTGGTCGCGATGATCTCCCGCCGCAGACGATGCAGTTCGGCCGCTGTCGGGAACTTGTCCTGAATCTCGCGCGGAAAATACTGAGACAACTCGCGGGCAAGATAGGGATCATCGGGCACGCTGGTGACGAGCAGGTCATCGTAGAGGGTCAGTTTGGCGTAGGCGAGCAGCACCGCAAGCTCGGGCCGCGTCAGGGACTGGCCGCGCCGGGTGCGCTCGGTGAGCGCTGCGTCGTCGGGCAAGTACTCCACCGCGCGGCTGAGCAAGCCGCGCTGCTCGAGCGACTGCATCAGGCGGGCGAGGAAGCCGGCCTCGGCCACGCCCTTGCGCTCGGCGAGCGAGAGCGCCAGCGTCTGCAGATAGTTGTTGCGCAACACCAGCGTACCGACTTCGTCGGTCATTGCGGCAAGCAGGCTGTTGCGGTCAGCGAAGCTGAGGCGTCCCTCGCGTTCGGGGCGAGCCAGCGCGATCTTGATATTGACCTCGACGTCGGACGTGTTCACGCCGGCCGAATTGTCGATAGCGTCGGTATTGAGCTTGACGCCCTTCTGCGCCGCTTCAATGCGGCCACGCTGAGTGACGCCGAGGTTGGCGCCTTCGCCGATCACCCGCGCGCGCACGTCGCCACCCGCGACGCGGATCGGATCGTTGGCGCGGTCCCCAACCTGATCGTCGCTCTCCGCCGACGCGCGAATATAGGTGCCGATGCCGCCAAACCACAGCAAGTCCACGCGCGCTTTCAGGATTGCCGTCATCACCTCGAACGGCGTCGCCTGCGGTTTAGCGAGATCCAGCAGGGTGCGCGCTTCCGGAGCGAGCGGGATCGCCTTGAGCGAGCGCGAGAACACGCCGCCGCCTTGCGAGATCAGCGACTTGTTGTAGTCCTGCCAGCTCGACCGCGGCAGGTCGAACAGACGCTTACGCTCATGGAAGCTGATCGCCGGATCGGGCGAGGGATCGATGAAGATGTCGCGGTGATCGAAAGCCGCGACGAGCCTCGTCGTCGGCGAGAGCAGCATGCCGTTGCCGAAGACGTCGCCGGACATGTCGCCGACGCCGGCAACGGTGAACGGCGTGGTCTGAATGTCGGTGCCGAGCTCGCGGAAGTGGCGCTTGACCGCCTCCCAGGCGCCGCGCGCCGTGATCCCCATCTTCTTGTGATCGTAACCCTGGCTGCCGCCGGATGCGAAGGCATCGCCGAGCCAATGGTTCTTCTCAGCCGAGATCGCGTTGGCGACGTCGGAGAAGGTGGCGGTGCCCTTGTCGGCGGCTACGACGAGATAGGGGTCGTCACCGTCATGCCGCATTGTCAGGTCGGGCGGCACCACGATGTCGCCGCCGAGATTGTCGGTGAGTTCGAGCAGCGAACGAACGAAGATGCGATAGGCTTCTGTGCCCTCCGCTAGCCACGCCTCGCGATCGGAGGGCGGTGGCAGGCGCTTGGGTACGAAGCCGCCTTTGGCCCCGACCGGCACGATCACGGCGTTCTTGACCTGCTGCGCTTTCACCAGGCCGAGGATTTCGGTGCGAAAATCCTGCGGCCGATCGGACCAGCGCAAGCCACCGCGCGCAACCTTGCCGAAGCGCAGGTGAATACCTTCGACACGAGGTGAATAGACGAAGATCTCGTAGAGAGGTCGTGGAGCGGGCAAGTCGTCGATCCGGCGCGCCTCGAACTTGAAGGAGATCACCGGACGCGGATGTCCATCCTCGCCGATCTGCCACAGATTGGTGCGAACGGTTGCCTGCACCAGATTGGTGAAGCGGCGCAGGATGCGGTCTTCGTCGAGCGAGGCGACGGATTTGAGCTGCTCCTCGATCTCGGCAAGGAGAGTTGCCTCGCGCGCTGAACGTTCGCGATCGGTAAGGATAAGATGCGGATCGCGGCTAACCTGGAACAGTGCGACGAGGTTGGCCGTGATCGCGGCGTTCTTGCGCAAGGTCTCCCACATATAGTCCTGGGTGAACGGGGCACGGATCTGGTGCAAATAGCGGGACAGCGCTCGGATGGTCGAGACTTCCCGCCAGCCCAGGGCCGTGCGCAGGATCAGGGCATTGTACCCATCGGATTCGGCGCGGTCGGTGACCACTGCCATGATCGAGGCTTCTAGGCGATGGCTGAAGTCCGGGCTGATCTCGATCGGCTGGCCGTCGCTGGTGTCGATCGTCATGTCGTGCAGCCAGACCGGGGCGGGCCGGTTACCGGGCACGATCTGATAGGTGCGTTCGTTGACCACGCGCAGGCCGTGATTTTCGATCACCGGCACGCGGTAGGACAGCGACAGCGGTGCGGCGTCCGAGAAAACTTTGAGGCCGAAGCGCCTGGGATTGCCCTCGCCTCCGAAGCGGTGAACGGAAATCGTTACCGGGCGCGCTGGCGTGAGCTTCTCGATGGTCGCGATATCGGCGATCGCCTGTTCTGCCGTGAATACCTCGGTATAGCCGCCGCTAAAGGCCTGGGCATAGCGATTGGCGAGCATGCGTGCCCGCATGCCATCGGTCGACGCAGTGAGCGCGGCCTTCAGCTTGTCGGCCCAGGTTGCGGCAATGGCGCTGATTCCGGCTTCGAGCGCGGCGCGTTCGACGAGGGGAGTTTTGCCTTCATAGCGCCCGATGATGTAGTGGACGCGCGCAAGCGCCCCCTCAGGGAATGCTACGTAGGAGGCCGACAGGGTCCCCTTGTAGGCCTGCGCCAGGAAGGCGCCGACACGCGTGCGCACATTGGTGTCGTACTTGTCGCGTGGAATGAAGGTGAGGACGGATACGAAGCGATCGAACTTGTCGACCCGCGCCAGCGCCCGGACGCGGGGGCGCTCGTAGAGGATCAGGACCTCGATGACGAAATTGTTCAGAGTGTCGACGTCGATCTGGAATAGTTCGTCACGTGGATATTCTTCGAGAATATGCATGAGCGCTTTGCCGGAATGGCCGCTCGGGTCGAAGCCCGCGCGCTGGAGCACCCCCGAAACTTTGTGGCGGACATAGGGGATCTGTCGTACCGAACGGGTATAGGCGCCCGAGGTGAAAAGGCCGACGACGCGCAGTTCGCCCTCGAGCCGACCGTCGGGCGTATAGAGCTTGATACCCACGTAATCCATCCGGATGCGACGATGGACGCGGCTGGAGACATTGGCCTTGATGACGATCAGCAGCGTCGGCTCGCGCATGAACTCGCGAATTTCCGTCGTCATCACCACCATTTCCGTGCCGCGGCGCAGCACCTTCACGTCGGGATCGCGCAAGATGCCGAGGCCTTCGCCGGTTGTAATGTCGTCGGACGCATCGCTGTCGGACGAGAAGCGATATTCACGCACGCCGAGGAAGGTGAAATTGTCCGCGCAGAGCCATTGCAGGAACTGGCTTGCTTCGGCGACCTCGTCGATCGGCAGCGGCGGCGGATTGGAAGAGAAAGTTTTGATCGCTTCCTCGACGCGGTCGCGCATGGCGCGCCAGTCGGTGACGCAGGCGCGGACGTCGTTCAACGTGCTGGTGAGGCCCTCGATCAGCGTCTTGCGATCCGCATCGGCGTCCAGGCGAGTGATGTGGAGATGAATCAGGCTTTCGCGCGTGCCCTTTGCTCCCTCCGGCAGTGATTCGCCGTAGAAGCGCAGCAGCTTGCCCTGGTCATCGCGCTCCACGGCGATGATCGGATGAGCGACAAGGGTGACTTCGATGCCCTGCTCGATGAGCTCCGCCATGGTGGAGTCGAACAGGAAAGGCATGTTGTCGTTGAGAATTTCGAGCACGGAAATCTCGCGTCCGTCGGGCAGCACCGGATTGAAGACGCGGATATCGGCGCGGCCGGCTGTGCGCCGCTGCACGTGCTCCCAGGCTTGCTCCGCCAGGAGAGCAAGCGAGGCTGCATCGTAATTGGCGAGGTCCTCGGCATTGGTGTAGCCGAACAGAGGCTCGGCAAAGGCCCGGGGGCTCTTGCCTGCTGGCACGCTGCCTGCTGCATCGCGGATCAGGGTTGCCCGGGCCTTGTCGTCACGCCACACCATCGTGTCCTCCATTTGCCGCGCCGTCCGACCGCTGCCGCGATCATCAGCTTGATTCTGGAGTGCATCTCTTCGAGCGCCGCGATCGAGTGCCACGCGAAAGTCTCGGTCTCGAAGCGTCGACGGCTTCCGGCAACATACTACGTTCCAAGAGCGAAAGGTGCACGCTGTCGTGAGGTGTGTTGAATTTTCTTGACGACAGCGGGTGGACCCGAAGTCTGCGCGGACGGCGGTCGAACGCCTGGAGCAGGAAAAATCACATGCAATTTCAATTATGTATGAGTTCGTTGTTTTGTTCTGAACGGCGCGCCATTTCCAATTCAACGCGCTTCAGTACGATTTCGCCGCGGTCATCACGCCGTGCCCTCGGTTGCGGGCAAGCGGCTTGGCAATTTCGCGAACGCAATCGGCAAACACCTGTGCCACCGGACTCAGCATTCGGCCCTTCAACCCGTTGCCCCGTGAAACGCCGGGAGCAACCGGAACATCAGCCGCCCCAGCGGTCCCGGATGTTGTCCGACTACAACGCCAGCCCACACGCCTGCCGGATGGCGATCTGAACCGGCGAAGGTGGCAACGCCGGATCAAACTCGACCTTCGGCAGCAGCGGAGGCTGTGCCATGAAGCGCGGCCGCTTCCCCCGGTGGGGTTGCGCGGCATGAACAAGGAACGGATGGCACAGATAGACGCTGCCTGCCGCACCGGTCGCCAGTTCGACCTCGCAATCTGCGGTCGAGGCGTAGTCCTCGGCAGAGAGCTGCCGGAGCGTCGCGCCTGCGTCGCCATAGGGCAGCAGCTCCCGCGCGATGGTGGCATGCGAGCCTTTCCGTATCCTCGTGGGCGCATCATCCGGGCCGACATCCGAGAACAGGAAGAGCATCAGCAGCGCACGTCCGTTGCTTTTCACATTGGCACGCCACTCCATGAAATCCGGAGTGGCGGTGCCAAAGCTCATGTCCACATGCCAGCCGTCATCACTGGGGGATTCCGCGGAAGGGAAGCGGATCGGAAAGGTTCCGAGAGCCCTGGGCGCAAGCCAGCGCCCTTCGCCCGCGAGTTGATCGTAGGCTTTGTGCAGGGACGGCCCGTTCGCGGCTTCAGTGAATGGGGGCGAAGCCCTGGCGCCCACCCGGATAACGGGTTTGGTCCAGTGTTCGGGTTCGTCCGGCGACAGGCCAATATCCGCCCACAGCTCGTCCCTGCACCGCTTTGCAAGCTGGGCGCTGAAGGCATGTTCGATCTTGATGAAACCGTCGTCGATGAAGTTCTGGACCTGACGGGGCGTCAGGCCAGCCTGCTCGGTCTTGGGCATTGCACATTCTCCGTTCGGCTACGCATCAAGCACAGCCGTCTGATCTGATTGGCGCGGATGCGCCGGAACGACGTCAACCGTTCAGATCAGCGGGAAGAATGTGGACATGAACATCATGGGAGGAACGTATACCGCGGCGGAGCGTGGAATCAAGGTTCGCCCGACCTCGCATCCCAAACAAAGGCGAGGCTTGGACACGTGGGCGGTTGCGGCTACGGATGTCCACATCATTGATCTGAAACAATGATGGTCTTCGGCACAAATGCTAGGCCGAGTCGCAGGTCGCGGCGCAAGGCTCCAAGGGCCGGTCGAGACAATCTCAGCGTGTGTTGGAATCCGAGGGCTCAATGGGACGACTCCTGAATATCGTGACGCCGCTGCATACGGCGACCAAGCGCGACTACATGGGCCGCATGAACGACGACAAGATCGCCTGCTCGCTGAAGGCGCGGGAATACGAGGCCGATTATTGGGATGGTGATCGCCGTTTCGGCTATGGCGGCTACCGCTTCATCGAGGGGCGCTGGGCGCCGGTCGCCAAGGCGCTGATCGAGACCTATGGTCTGAAGGATGGGTCGAGCGTGCTCGACGTCGGCTGCGGCAAGGGCTTTCTGTTCTACGAGATGCAGAAGATCCTGCCGGGCCTGAAGATCGTCGGCTTCGACATCTCCAAACACGGCCTCGCACATGCGCACGAGCAGGTGAAACCGTATCTGTTCAATTATCGCGCCCAGGACGTCTATCCCTATGGCGACGACAGTTTCGACCTCGTCATCTCGCTCGGCACCCTGCACAATCTCAGGCTCTATGAGCTCGAGGCGGCGCTCAAGGAGATCGAGCGGGTCGGCAAGAACAAATACGTCATGGTCGAGGGCTACCGCAACGTCGCCGAGCTGCACAATCTCGAATGCTGGGCGCTGACGGCGGAATCCATCCTGCACACATCGGAATGGATCTGGCTCTACGGCAAGCTCGGCTACACCGGCGATTACGAATTCATCTATTTCGAGTGACCGGGCGCGACGCATGGATATCAAGACAGCCAAGGCGGCGATTCTCGTCGAGTCCGGCAAGCCGCTGATCGTCGACGAGTTCACCCTGCCGGATACGCTCGAGCACGGCCAGGTGCTTGCGCACGTGCACACGTCGAGCATCTGCGGGGCACAGATCAACGAGATCGACGCGGTCAAGGGCGTCGACAAGTTCCTGCCGCATCTGTTGGGGCACGAAGCGCTGGCGACCATCGTCGAAACCGGACCCGGCGTCGTCTCCTGCAAGCAGGGCGACACCGTCATCATGCATTGGCGGCCGGGCAAGGGCATCCAGTCCAATACGCCGGTCTATTCCTGGCGCGGCAAGCGCCTCAACGCGGGCTGGGTCACCACGTTCAACGAATATGCCGTGGTGTCGGAAAATCGCGTCACGCCCGTTCCGGCCTCGATCGATCGCAGGAGCGCGCCGCTGCTCGGCTGCGCGGTGACGACCGCGCTCGGCGTCGTCAATAACGATGCGCAGGTCGCCATCGGCGAAGCCGTCGTCGTGTTCGGCGTCGGCGGCGTCGGCTTGAACATCGTGCAATTTGCCGCAATGGTCGGCGCTTATCCGGTCGTTGCGATCGACCGTCTCGACAACAAGCTCGAGATGGCCCGGCAGTTCGGCGCCACCCACACCATCAACTCCGACGCGGTGAAGGATCTCGCCGCCGAGGTTCAGGCCATCACCGGTACCGACGGAGCCGACAAGGTCGTCGAGACCACCGGCGTCAGCCGGTTGATCGAGCTCGCCTACGAGATCACCGCCAAGAAGGGTCGCTGCATCCTGGTCGGTGTTCCCCGCGACAAGGTCGAGATCTACACGCTGCCGCTCCATTTCGAGAAGGTGCTGAAGGGCTCGGAAGGCGGGCAATGCCAGCCGGCGCGCGATATCCCGCGTCTCGTTCGCCTCGACGAAGCCGGCAAGGTCAGTTACCGCGGCATCGTCACCGACGAGTTCGCGCTCGATGACATCAACGACGCGCTGGATCTGATGCGCAGCGGCAAGTCGGGGCGCATCCTTCTGAACATCAGCTGAGCGTGGCCGCCGGTCATTTGCGCCGGCAATCTTCGCCAGCGCGGCTCTTGCCTGCATGGGCATCGCCCATTCCGGCGGGCGGCAGCCTGACCTTCGGTTCAAGATCGCTCGCAGCGGCTTGCGCCATCGGCGCAGCACGCGATCCACGAGACAATGGTCGGCGTGTAACCGGCGGGCCGAGCATCATCGAATTGTCATCGCTCCGTCATTCGCGCTCTATCGATCGCTGCTCCCTTCGCCGCGCATCGTGGAGGCTGATATGCATCTGATTCAGACAATGTCGTCCGACCGCCGGTCGATCCTGAAGGGCCTCGCGGCCGCAGCGGTCACGTCGCTGGCAGCACCGGCCATGGCGGCTGAAGGCCTTCCGGCACAGCCAGCCGGTTCGGCCCTCGCCATAGCCACCGACAAGGCCTATTGGACGGCCGTGAAGGGGCTCTATGCCGTGACGCCTGACGTCGTCAATCTGGAGAACGGCTATTGGGGCATCATGGCCGAGCCGGTGAGGCGCGAGTTCATTCGCCAAACCGACATGGTCAATTATCAGAACACCTACTACGCGCGGCAGCGCGCGGGTGCGGATTTCGAGGCCGTGCGCGCCAAGGTGGCGGAGGCGGTCGGCGCGGCACCTGAGGAGATCGCGCTTACCCGTGGCGCGACCGAAGCGCTGCAGCTTCTCATCGGCGGCTACAACAGGCTGAAGCCCGGCGACGGCGTGCTCTACGCCGACCTCGACTATGATTCGATGCAGTATGCGATGAACGCGCTGAAGGCGCGCCACGGCGTCGACGTGATCAAGTTCGATGTGCCCGAGCCCGCCACCCGCCAGGCCGTGCTCGACGCCTATGCCCGCGCTATCGAGGCGAACCCGAAGACAAGACTTCTCCTCCTCACCCATGTCAGCCATCGCACCGGCTTCGTCATGCCGATCGCCGAGATCGCCCGCATGGCCAAAGCCAAGGGCATCGACGTCATCGTCGACGCCGCCCATTCCTGGGGGCAGATCGACTTCAAGGTGGGTGAGCTCGAGGCCGATTTCGTCGGCTTCAACCTGCACAAATGGATCGGCGCGCCGGTCGGCGTGGGCTTCCTCTACATCAGAAAGGACCGTCTCCCCGCCATCGACCGCGACATGGGCGACGAGGATTTTGCCGAGACCGATATCCGCTCGCGGGTGCATACCGGCACGGTCAATTTCGCGACGGTACTGACGGTGCCCACGGCCGTGGCGCTGCATCAGCAGATCGGCGCGTCGGCAAAGCAAGCCCGCCTGCGCTATTTGCGCGACTATTGGGTGAGCCGCGCCCGCGGCTTCAAGGACATCGAGATCCTGACGCCGGATGAAGTCGGCTCATACGGCGCGATCACGTCCTTTCGCCTCGCCGGCAAGACCAGCAAGGCCGACAACGACGCCGTCGTCGCGAAGCTCAGGGACGACTACAAGATCCTGACGGTGCGCCGGGCCGGCGTCGCCAAGGGTCAGTGCATCCGTGTGACGCCGGCGCTCTTTACCGATGAGGCCGATCTCGACCGCTTCGTCGAGGCGCTTGCCGTCATCACGGGGACGAAGACGGGGTGAGCCAAGGGATATATCGCCGTTCGTGTCACCGCCACCCAAGTGCCGGCGCGACGTGGGTCAGGATCGCCTCGATCGCATGCGCGCAGACGCTGCATCAGGCTGCCGATAGTCGTACACGGAACTTGCTGCCGGTCGCCTCTGCATAGCGCAAAAGTGTCTTTGTGCTCGGCAGGGTTTGTCCGCTTTCAAGTCGGGCGATCGTAGATTGGCTGGTGCCCATTCGAGCAGCCAGCTCGGACTGTGAGAAACCGGCCCGCAAACGAGCCCTGAGCAATTCAGCGGCGATCTCGAATTCCGGGGCGAGCGCATCGTACTCGGCCCTGACCTTCGGGTTCGCAAGAAGACGAGCCTTGAGCTTCTCGAACGGGATTGTCATGTGATGTCCTTTCCAGTTGCGCCCACTCGCGCGGGGGCAAAAATCGCTCAATTGTTCGAACGAGATCATCATGCGATCTCATTTGCTCTCCGTAACGCGAGTTCGATTTCCGCCCGCGGAGTCTTTTGCGTTTTCTTCACGAACGCACGCACGACGACAACTCTCCGGCCAATTGCGGTGACGTAGAGGGCGCGCGCAATTCCGTCACGCCCCGTCAGGCGCAACTCCCAAAGCTTCCCTTCAAGGTGCTTGACGTGCGGTTCGCCCAGGCTTTCCAGGCCAGCCGAGGTAATGCGCTCGGCAAGTCGCAGAAAGCGTGCCTGCATGTCGGCCGGCAAAGCGGCGATCTCCGCGGCAACCGTTTCGTTGAGGATATCAACTCGCCAAGGCACAAGCCCAATTTATCTCATTTTTGAGATACAAGCAAGGGGCAGCATCTCATGAGATGGTAGCGGTTGCGATGCCTCGCATCTCTCTCGTGGCGGTCGTGGCGCTTTCTTTTTGTCGATTTGTCTGTCGCCGGCACCGAGCCGGAGCACGCACCGCAGTCACCGCCACCCCAGCGCAGGCGCAACATGCGTCAAGATCGCCTCGATCGCATGCGCGCAATAGGCCACGCCGAGCTGGTTCGGGATCGTCAGCAGCAGCGTGTCCGCCTCGGCGATCGCCTCGTCCTGGCGCAGCTGCTCGATCAGCACATCCGGCTCCGCTGCATAACTCCGGCCGAAGATCGCGCGGGTGCGCGGATCGATGAAGCCGATCTGGTCCTCGCCTTCGCCACTCCTGCCGAAATAGGCGCGATCGCGATCGTCGATCAGCGCAAAAATGCTGCGGCTGACGGACACGCGCGGCTCGCGGCTGTGGCCGGCTTCCTTCCATGCGGCGCGAAAGCTACGGATCTGCGCCGCCTGCTGCACGTGGAAGGCTTCGCCGGTCTCGTCGTTCTTCAGCGTCGAGCTCTGCAGGTTCATGCCGAGCTTGGCCGCCCACACCGCGGTCGCGTTCGAGCCGGCGCCCCACCAGATGCGTTCGCGCAGACCCTGCGCGTGCGGTTCGAGGCGCAACAGCCCGGGCGGATTGGGAAACATCGGCTGCGGATTGGGCTCGGCAAAACCTTCGCCGCGGAGCAGGTCGAGGAAGACCTCGGCATGGCGCCGGCCCATGTCGGCGTCGTTCTGGCCCTCGGCCGGGCGATAGCCGAAGTAACGCCAGCCGTCGATCACCTGCTCGGGCGAGCCGCGGCTGATGCCGAGCTGGAGCCGCCCGCCGGCGATGAGGTCGGCGCTTCCGGCGTCCTCCACCATGTAGAGCGGGTTCTCGTAGCGCATGTCGATTACGGCCGTGCCGATCTCGATTTTGCTGGTCTTGGCGCCGACGGCGGCGAGCAGCGGAAAGGGCGAGGCCAGCTGCCGCGCGAAGTGATGCACGCGAAAATAGGCGCCGTCCGCCCCTAACTGTTCCGCCGCGACCGCAAGCTCGATCGATTGCAGCAGCGTATCGCTAGCAGAGCGGGTCTGCGACTGCGGCGAGGGCGTCCAGTGCCCGAAGGAGAGGAATCCGATCTTTTTCATGAGGGCAATCTAGGGATGGTCGCGGTGATTTGCGATACCCGGCAATGCCGTCACCTTACGCGGCCTTTTTCTGGCTTGGACGGATCAGCACGTCGGCAGAGATGCCGAGGCGTTCGTGAAGACGGCGAATCATCGTAATCGACAGCCCACGCTTCCGGTTCAGAACCTCAGCGATGCGGGTCCGCGTCCCAATGGTCTCTTCCAGGTCCCGCCGTGTCAGCCCTTGCTGCTCCATGCGAAATTTGATCGGCTCGATGGGGTCGGGTGGATCCATCGGATAGTGCTCGGCTTCGTAGGCGTCGATGAGCGTCGCGAACACGTCCAGTGCGGGTGCGCCAATCGCTTAAGCCATCGATCCCGTACTGCTGGCAACTGTCGATAGTTCTGAAAAAGGAAAATAGACTCAAGGTCGAAGATCCGGCGCGGAGTTTTGAACATCCGGGCTCTAGTAGTGGACTTAGGCGCACAAAAGGCTCTTGTGGTCCACAGCTGCCTTACTTTACTGCCGATTGACGGCAACTCGCCCCGTTCGAATCACCTATATTCACCGCCTCTCCACAGGTTGTGCACTGCCAGTCGCGTCCCCCCTTTCACCGAGAGGCAGCGATGAAGCAACTACCGAAGGAACAGCGCGGGGCCGAAGCGCTTCGCCTCAAGATCGATTCTCTGTTGGCGGCGCCATACAGTTGGCGCGGGTACGAACCTCAGCGCCAATGGCTTGAGAAGCTGTTGCAGCGAGATCATTCCTCGGCTGGCTTTACTCCAGCGGAGCGCGATGCTGTCGCGCGGATCGCGTACATGCGCACCCCCTTTGAGGGTTGGGACGGCTACTCGGTTCCTGAGCTGATCAAGGGCGCGCTTCAGTACTCCGCGGATTACGACTATGACGAAGAACTGCTCCTCAGAGAGATCGCCTCGGAGCAACCGATTGCGCTGGTCAGAGATCAGATGCGAACGCTCATCGGGTTGTGCAGAGCTGGCGGTATGGACCTGTCGCCATTCGATGCGAGACCCGATAAAGATGACGGCGAGGCCGCTTGAGAGGTCACTTTCCTCGCGAACAATCCAATTGGAATGTGTGCCGCTTGAACGCCCTACATACGTCCGATGATGCCATCATGCGCCTGTGTTGCCCGACGGGGCAACGACTTTTTGCCCGACGCGTCAACGTCTCTGCAAAGCGTCTAAGTCGTTGATCCCGCTAGGGCCGGCTACTGTGCATGGGGTTGTTTCGATATTTTTTGTTGCGGGGGCACGAAAGCTCACTCGCCCGCTACTTCATCACCCGCAGGCCCTTGGTCGTGAACCGATGCGTCCTGCCGCTTGGCCGCAGCGGACGCTTGGTGCCGGCGGCCTTGCCGGTGCCGGGGGGCTGGTGGGCGGGGACGAGCTGGTGGGGCTGCGAGCCGATGAGGTCAGCGCGGCCCATCTCCTTCAGCGCCTCGCGCAGCAGCGGCCAGTTGTCGGGGTCGTGATAACGCAAGAACGCCTTGTGCAGACGACGCTGGCGCAGGCCCTTGATCGCCTCGACCTTGTCGCTGCCGCCGTGGCGGACGCCGCGCAAGGGATTGACGCCGGTGTGGTACATCGCGGTCGCCGTCGCCATCGGCGAGGGCAGGAAGGTCTGCACCTGATCGGCGCGATAGCGGTTCTTCTTCAGCCAGAGCGCGAGGTTCATCATGTCTTCGTCGGTCGTGCCGGGATGCGCCGCGATGAAATAGGGGATCAGGTAATATTTCTTGCCGGCCTGCTCGGCGGCGGCATCGAACATCCGCTTGAAGCGGTCATAGGCGCCGATGCCCGGCTTCATCATCTTGTCGAGCGGGCCGCGCTCGGTATGTTCCGGCGCGATCTTCAAATAACCGCCGACGTGATGGGTGACCAGCTCCTTGATGTATTCGGGACTCTCGACCGCGAGGTCGTAGCGCACGCCGGAGGCGACCATCACCTTCTTGATGCCGCGGGTCTCGCGCACCTTGCGATAAAGCCGGATCAGATCGTCATGCGAGGTGTTGAGGTTCGGGCAGATCTCGGGGAAGACGCAGGACGGCCGCCGGCACGCCGCCTCGACCTTCGGGTCCTTGCACGCCATCCGGTACATGTTGGCGGTGGGGCCGCCGATGTCGGAGATGACGCCGGTGAAGCCCGGCGTCTTGTCGCGGATCTTCTCGATCTCGCGCAGGATCGAGCCTTCCGAGCGGTTCTGGATGATGCGGCCCTCATGCTCGGTGATCGAGCAGAAGGTGCAGCCGCCGAAGCAGCCGCGCATGATCGTCACCGAGAACCGGATCATCTCCCAGGCCGGAATCCTTGCATCGCCATAGGACGGATGCGGCGCGCGCGCGTAAGGCAGATCGTAGACCGCGTCCATCTCCCCGGTGGTCAGCGGGATCGGCGGCGGGTTGAGCCAGAGATCGCGATCGCCATGACGCTGCACCAGCGGCCGCGCATTGCCGGGATTGCTCTCCCGGTGAAGCACGCGTGAGGCGCGCGCATAGGCCTCGCGGTCCTGCTCGACCTGCTCCAGCGCCGGCAGGCGGATTACGGTTAAGCCGCGTTGGCGCGTTGCACCCTCATCAGCGGAATCGAGATCGTCGGCGTGCAGCTCGGAATAATCCTCGGGCACGCGGCGGAACAGCGCGACGCCCCTGATGTCGTCGAGATCACGCGGCGCTTCGCCGGCGGCGAGCCGCTGCGCCACCTCGACCACGGCGCGCTCGGCATTGCCGTAGAGCAGCAAGTCGGCCTTGGCGTCGGCCAGCACCGAGCGGCGCACCTTGTCGGACCAGTAGTCGTAATGCGCGATCCGGCGCAGCGAGGCCTCGATGCCGCCGAGCACGATGGGGACGTCCTTGAACGCCTCGCGGCAGCGCTGCGCGTACACGATGGTGCAGCGGTCCGGCCGCTTGCCGCCTTCGCCGCCAGCCGTATAGGCGTCATCATGGCGCAGACGGCGGTCCGCGGTGTAGCGGTTCACCATGGAGTCCATGTTGCCGCCGGTGACGCCGAAGAACACGCGCGGCTTGCCCAACGCCCTAAACGGCTCGGCCGAATGCCAGTCCGGCTGCGCGATGATGCCGACGCGAAAACCTTGCGCCTCCAGCAGGCGGCCGATGATCGCCATGCCGAAGCTCGGATGGTCGACATAGGCGTCCCCGGTCACCAGCACGATGTCGCAGGCATCCCAGCCGAGCGTGTTCATCTCGGCGCGGCTCATGGGAAGGAAAGGCGCCGGCTTGCGCGGGCGCGCCTGCGCCATCAGGGGTTTTTCGGCGGTGATGATCTGGGTGTCCATGGGGACCTACGGATAAGACCCCGGAGCTCCGAATTCAACCGACGGGCGCGTGAAAGGTCGGGGTTCCCCGGGGTGCCAGCCAAGCTTCAGCCGCCCGCGAGCAACTGCCGGACCTCGGCGATCGCGTCGTGGTTCACCCGCAGGAACCATCGGCCTCCGCGAACATTCTGATGGAGGGGCGATGCGGCCCGGGTCGCGCGCGCTCGCGTCCGGGTTTGACATTGCCCTGATCTTCGCCTCTGGCGATGGGGGAATTGTGAGCACGGTCATAGAGAACTTGCTGATGCGGAAGCAGAAGCTCGTGGAACAGCTCGAGACGACGCAGTCGGTCGAAGACCGCGACAGGCTCGAGCACCAGCTCGAACAGATCAACACCGCGCTGGATTTTCTGGACAGGCCGGGACCGAGGGAGGGACCGTGACGGCGCTCAATCCACCTTCGGCGCGTCCATCTGCGGCGCCTCCACTTTCAGTGCCTCTACTTTCAACGCCTTGGCATAGACAACGCCCGAATTGGTGATGTGCGTCGTCATCAGCGCTTCGAAGGCCGCGAATTCGCCCCGCGCGAACAGATCGAGCAGCCTGCGATGCTCGTCGAAGGACGAGCGGGTGCGCACGTCGATCGGCGAGGTCAAATTGGTGCGGAGCGCGGCGACGCGGCCGGAGACGAGCTGATAGGATTCGGCGAGGTAACGGTTGCCGCAATGGGCGACCAGCGCCTCGTGAAAAGCGGCGTCGGCGCGGCCATAGGCGATGTTGTCTTTTACCGCGATCGCCGGCTCCATCGCGGCAATCGCTGCGTTCATTGTCGCGATTGCGCCGTCGCGATCGTGGCCGAAGGCGAGCTCGGCCGCTTTCGGCTCGAGTGCGATGCGGAAGGTACAGAGCGCGTTGATGTCTTCCGCACTCGGCGTGAACACGAAGCTGCCGACCTGCGGCCGGATCACCACGAGCCCCTGCGCCTGCAATAGGCCCATCGCCTCGCGCACCGGCGTGCGGCTGACGCCGAAGGAATTTGCCACCATCTCCTCGGAGATGGCAGCGCCGAGCGCGAACTCGCCGTCGATGATGGCCTGGCGCAGCCGCTGCATCACCCGCTGCGACAGCGATTTCGGCGTATCGAGCTTCAGCGACTTCATGGGCTCTCCGGTCAGATCACCTTGCCGGGATTGAGCAGATGCTCGGGATCGAGCGCGGCCTTCAGGGTTCGCATCAGCGCGATCTCGGGCTCGCTCCTGGCATGATCCAGCCACTTCTTCTTCAGCGTGCCGATGCCGTGCTCGGCGGAGACGCTGCCGCCCATCTCGCGCACCAGACCATAGATGATCGCGTCCATCTCCTCCTTCGGCTGCTGCGCGACGGAGAGACCCGTGACCCAGGAGACGAGATGCAGATTGCCGTCGCCGATATGGCCGTAATAGACGCTCTCGCAGCCTTTGATGCCTTTTGCGAGTGCGGCCTTGCAGCGCGTCGCGAACTCGTCCATCCGCGCCACCGCAAGCCCGATGTCGTAGGAGATGTGCGGCCCCAGCACCTGGCCGAATTCGGCGCAGATGTCGCGCACGCGCCAGAAGGCTTGCGTTTGCGCCAGCGATTGCGCCACGGCGGCATCCGCCAGCAGTCCGCGCTCCATCAGCTCTTCCAGCCAGTTTTGGAAGCGCGGTGCATCGATGCTCTCGTCGGTGCCTTGCGCCTCCACCAGCACGTAGAGGCCGTGGCCTGCTGCGACCGGCGGCTTTACGCCGGCGCGCGTCGTGATCACGTCCCAATAGTCCGGCCACATCACCTCGAAGGCCGACAGCAGCGGCCCGAGCCCGCTGCGCGCGGCGCCGAGCAGGGCGATCACCGCGGCATAATCCTTCAGCGCGCAGAGCGCGGCCATGGTCGAGCGCGGTTTGGGAAACAGCCGCAGCACCACGCGGGTGATGATGCCGAGCGTGCCTTCGGAACCGATGAAGAGATGCTTCAGATCGTAGCCGGCGTTGTTCTTCATCAGCTTGTTGAGGCCAGTGATGATGGTGGTGCCGTCGGGGAGCACCACTTCGAGCCCGAGCACCAGCTCGCGCGTCATGCCGTAGCGGATCACGCGGTTGCCGCCGGCATTGGTCGAGAGATTGCCGCCGATGGCGCAGGAGCCGCGCGAGCCGAGATCGAGCGGAAAGAAGAAGCCGGCCTCGTCCGCGGCCTTCTGGATCGTCTCCAGCGGCGTGCCAGCCTTCACCGTCATCGTCGCCGATGCAGGATCGATCTCCTCGATCCCGGTCATGCGCTCCAGCGAGATCGCGACCCAGCCTGCTTCCGGCGAGGCGCCGCGGCACAGCCCGGTCAATCCGCCCTGCGGCACGAAGGGAAGTCGCGCCTGCCGGCAGGTCAGAATCGCATCGGCAACGCCCTGCGCATCGAGCGGGCGGATCACCGCGAGCGGTGTCTGCGGCAAGCTCGCGCTCCAATCGTTGCAATTGCGCGCCGGCACGTCGCTGCCGGTCAGCACCGCGGCCGCGCCGAGCTTGTCGCGCAATGCGCCAAGCAGTTGGTCAGGACGCTCATTCGGGGTCACCATGTCCATGCGAGACCTCCTTAGATCTGACTGCGCCATGGCGCGCTGAAAGGATTTGCTTCTATCTTGTATGTAAGGTACAAGATGGAAAGTAAAGCAAAAACAAGGCTCGATTAGCCGCTTTGAGATCCGTTGGAAATCAGAGGCGTCGCTCGAGGTCGCAGCAAAGGGCGGTGTGATGACGGAGGCAATTCGCGGGTTCTGGGTGGCGTCGGCGACGCCGCTGGCGGCCGACGGCAGCGTGGATTCGACAAAGCTCGCGGCTCACGCCAGGCAGCTCTTCGGCAAGGGCGTCGACGGCGTCGTGCTGTTCGGCACCACGGGCGAAGGCGCCTCCTTCAACGTCGCCGAGCGCATCGCGACCATCGAAGCCGTGCTCCAGGCCGGCGTTGCCCCGGAACGCATCGGCATCGGCGGCGGCTTCCCCGCCATCACCGACAGCATCGCATTGACGCGCGCCGTGCTCGGCCTCGGCCTGCGCCACGTCCTGTTGCTGCCGCCTTACTTCGATCGCAGCGTCACGCCCGAAGGCATCGAGGATGCCTTCGCCGCCATCATCGACGGCGTCGCCGACGATCGACTGCGCGCCTATCTCTATCACATCCCTCAGACGTCGGGCGTTGCGATTCCGACCAGCGTCGCCGCGAGCTTGCGCAAGCGCTACGGCAAGATTATCGCCGGCCTGAAGGACTCCAGTGGCGACTTCAAGCAATTCCAGGCGTTCCGCAAAACCGCGCCCGAGCTCGCCATTACCGTCGGCAACGAAGCCGATATCACGCGAGCGATCGCTGCCGGCGGCGCCGGCACCATCTGCGGCATGGCCAATGTCGTGCCCGAGCTGGTCAAGGGCATGGTCGAGGGCAAGGATGTCGAGGCGCGCATGCAGGCCGCGATCGACATCGTGCTGAAGACGCCGTCGTTCACCGCGACGCTGAAGGCGATCCTGGCGGCGCAGACCGGCGATGCCGCCTGGCTGCGCGTGCGTCCGCCGCTCCGCGCCTCGTCTGACGGCTCCGCGTTCAAGCGCAAGCTTGACGAGTTGACGGCACCCGCGATCGCGTGAGACCGCACAAAATCGTTACACGTCGCCGCGAACGCGCGCACGACGTGTCGCGGTTGGCACGACGGCAATTGGAGATTGCCGTCCGCTGCCGCTCCGTTCTTAGAACCGTTCAACACTAGAGCGATTCAACTCCGCCGACGGTTCTCTTCGCGCACCGTGTCTGTTAGACGCGCCAGCTTCAATGCTGTGTCTGACTTGGAAGTGAATCGAACGTGCCTGCTCATCTGGACGGCCTGCGCGTGAACGGTCGTCGACCCCACGCCGGCAAGAGCCGTGCAGGTCTTCTCATCGGAGCGGCCGTGCTGCTGGTGACGCGCGTCGCTTCTCGCTGTCGGCGACGGTGAAGTTCTAGTGATGGGGCCGCAGCGCGCCGAAGCCGATTTGCGGATCGTCCCGACCAGAGGGGTCGGTGCCGATGCGTGAGTCCTGGCCTGCCTTTAAGTCCATCCTGCTTCAGGTCCATTCCATCGCGGGGCTCGCGCTCGCGCTGCTGCTCGCCTTGATCGCGCTGACCGGCGCGATCATGAGTTTTGAGGACGAGATCGTCGACCATCTCAACGCTGGCATCATGCTGGTGGTGCCGCGGCCCGCGCCGGCGCTGATGCCGGACGAGCTGGTTGCACGGCTGAAGGCAACGCAGGACGTTGGCAAAGTCTCGGCTGTCATGCTGTCGGGCGATCCGTCCGCGGCGGTGCGTGTCCGCTTCGGGCGCGACGAGCAGGGCGGGAGGCCGGCCTCGCTCTATGTCGACCCCTATGACGCACGCGTGCTGGGCTCGCCGCGCGGCGAAGAATTTTTCACAACCGTGCGCAGGCTGCATCGATGGCTGCTCATCCCTGGAGACGCCAAGGGCTGGGGACGTCAGATCACCGGCGCGGCCGCACTCGGCCTGATCGTGATGCTGGTTTCTGGCCTCGTGTTGCGCTGGCCGCGTCGCGCCGGCCGCGCGAAGATGTGGCTGAAGCCGAATCTCTCGCTCAGTGGCCGCGGCCTGCACCGGTCACTGCATGCCGTCATCGGCACCTGGGTCCTGCCGATCTATCTGGTGATGACGCTCACCGGACTCTGGTACTCGTTCGACTGGTACAAGGATGGCGTCGTGTGGTTGTTGTCGCGGCGGCAAAGCCCGGCGGCGAAGATGATGCCCGCAAACCCGCCGCGCGCGGCCGGCCGTCCCGAGCCGGCGCAGCCGATCGGCTTCGATCAGGCATGGACGACGTTCCAGCGCGAGGAGGGCGGCCGCTTCGCCAGGGCTTTGCTGACGCTGCCGGCGAGCCCCGGCACGGTGATCCGGATCCGGTCGTGGGGGACGGACATGACGCTCGAGGCCACGCGCGACGAGTTTCGTATCGACGCGGTCACCGGTCAGCTGGCTTCCGCGGAGCGCTATTCCGACAAGACGTTCGGCGAGAAGGTCATCGCGGCCATTTACGACATCCACCGCGGCGCCATCCTGGGCTGGCCCGGCAAGCTCGCCTTCATGATTGCCGCGGCCTTGATGCCGCTGTTCGCCGTCACCGGCATTCAGCTCTATATGTCACGCCGCAAGCTGCGGCGCCCGGCGCAGCCGCCGCTCGGGCGGCTCGTTCCGGGCGAGTGAGCGGACGCGTAGGCTAGCCAAGCGCGCGACAATCGTTCAAAAGCGCATGACCTCTCTCGTCAAGGTCCACGCCATGAAGCTTCCCACCGTCACTGCCGCCGAGATCCGCCGCGCGCTGCTCCTGCGCGAGGAGATCGCGCTGCTCGATCTCAGATATGAGGCGGCGTTCGCGACCGGTCATCCGCTGTTCGCCGCCAACATGGCTGCCGACCGGATCGCGGTCGAAGCCGAGGTCAGGCTGCCGCGCAAGGACGTGGCGATCGTGCTCTATGATGACGGCGAGGGGCTGGTCGCAACCGGGGCCGAACGGCTGGCCGCGCTCGGCTACAGCAACATCAGCGTGCTCGAAGGCGGGCTAAAGGCTTGGCACGCGGCGGGCTACGAAGTGTTCGAGGACGTCAATTCCTATTCAAAAGCATTTGGCGAACTGGTCGAGGCGCGCCGCCACACGCCTTCGTTCAGCGCCGACGAGGTGGCAAAACTCATTGCCGAGAAGGCCAACATCGCCATTCTCGATGTTCGCCGCTTCGACGAATATGCCACCATGAACATTCCGGGCTCGGTCAGCGTGCCCGGCGCGGAGCTGGTGCTGCGGGCCGGGCAGGCCGCGCCCGACCCTGAAACCACCATCATCGTCAACTGCGCCGGCCGCACCCGCTCGATCATCGGCACCCAATCGCTGATCAATGCCGGCGTGCCCAACAAGGTGCGCGCGCTGCGCAACGGCACCATCGGCTGGACGCTGGCGCGCCACACGCTCGATCACGGCGCTGACAGGCGCGGCGCGATCGGGCCGTTCGAAGGCGGCTCGGCCAATGCCCGCGACGTCGCCTATCGCGCCGGTGTTCGTCATATTGGCGCGAGCGAGGCGGCGGCGCTTGTCGCGCAGACCGATCGCACGCTCTATCGCTTCGACGTGCGCGACGCCGAGGAATATGCCGCAGGCCATCTGCCGGGCTTCCGTCATTATCCCGGCGGCCAGCTGGTCCAGGAGACCGACATGGCCGCGCCGGTGCGCGGGGCGCGTATCCTCCTGACCGACGACAAGGGCGTGCGTGCCGACATGACGGCGTCCTGGCTGGCGCAGATGGGCTGGGAGGTCTATGTGCTCGAAGGTGGCTATGACGGTGCGCTCGAAATTGGTCCGCCGCGCCTGCTGCCCAAGCCCGATCCGGCGCATCGCTACCGCCGGCCCTATGAAGGCACCGACGTCGCGCAAGCCGCGATGCAGGCCTATCTGGATTGGGAGTATGGTCTCGTCGAGCAGCTCCGCCGGGATGGAACGCACGGGTTTTATGTGATTTGACTCTGTTGCCGCGCAACAAATCTTCTTCGTCGTCCTGGACAAGCGAGCGCTTGGCAACGCGTAGCGTTGTCCGATAGCGAGCGCTGATCCAGGACCCATTACCACCGTCCCGTGTTGTCTGGGGATCTCGTGGCCCCAGATTGCCGGACACCAGGCGTCTGGGATAATGGGTCCTGGCTTTCGCCAGGACGACTTTGAAGCTGAGAGCGGTGCCTCCCTGCTTACCGGCCGCCGCCATCTTCTCCCCGCATCCAATCCCTATTGTGCCGCGGACCGTCCGCGGTCTATGAGCTGCGGCAAAGCTGCTACTTACGGAGACACCATGCCAGCCCCAGGCCAAAGCCCCGAGCGGAATGCGAAGGCGCTGCTGCTCGAAGGCGTCAATGACAGCGCTGTCGACCTGTTCAAAAGCGCGGGCTTCACCAATGTCGAGCGCCTGACCAAGGCGCTGGACGGCGAAGATCTGCGGCGGGCGCTCAAGGGCGTGTCGCTGCTCGGCATCCGCTCGCGCACCCAGATCACCGACGAGGTGCTTGGCGCCGCCGACCAGCTCCTCGCAGTCGGCTGCTTCAGCGTTGGAACCAATCAGGTCGATCTCACCGCGGCGCACAAGCGCGGCATTCCCGTCTTCAACGCGCCGTTCTCCAACACGCGCAGCGTCGCCGAGCTCGTGATCGGCGAGATCGTGATGCTGCTGCGGCGGATCTTTCCGCGCTCGGTGTCGGCACATGAGGGCGGCTGGGACAAGTCGGCGACCGGCAGCCGCGAGGTCCGCGGCCGCACGCTCGGCATCGTCGGCTACGGCAATATCGGCTCGCAGCTCTCGACGCTTGCCGAAGCCATGGGCATGCGCGTGATCTATTTCGACCGAACCGACAAGCTCCGCCACGGCAACACCGAGCCGGTCGAGAAACTGGAAGAGCTGCTGGCGCAGAGCGACATCGTCAGCCTGCATGTGCCGGAGACGCCGGAGACATCAGGCATGATCGGCGAGAAGGAGCTGCGGGCGATGAAGTCAGGCTCGTTCCTGATCAACAACAGCCGCGGCACCGTGGTCGATCTCGATGCGCTCGCGCGCGCCTTGCGCGATGGTCATCTCGCCGGCGCGGCCGTCGACGTGTTTCCGGTCGAGCCCTCCTCGAACGCGGACCGGTTCAAGAGTCCGGTGCAGGGCCTCGAGAACGTCATCCTCACGCCGCATATCGGCGGCTCGACCGAGGAGGCGCAGGAGCGCATCGGCGGTGAGGTCGCGCGCAAGCTGATCGACTATTTCATCACGGGATCGACCATGGGCGCGGTGAACTTCCCCGAGGTGCAGCTGCACTTACGCCCCTCCGGCGCGCGCTTCAGCCACGTCCATCGCAACGTGCCTGGCATGCTGCGCCGGCTCAACGAAGTCTTCCTCCAGCGCGACATCAACATCGCCGCGCAATATCTGGAGACCGCCGGCGACCTCGGCTATGTCGTGCTCGACGCCGACCTCGGCGGTCAGGATTCAGCCGCGCTGCTCCAGCAGATCCGCGCCCTCGACGGCACGGTCGGCGCGCGGCTGGTGTTCGAGCACTAGCGCGTCATTGACGGCCGGCCGGAGGTCGCCTTCAATGCGGCTTCCTGACGGATCGAACGAGAATAGAAAACGGGGGGAACGATGGCGCAAATGCGTGCGAAGCTCTGTGTCTTGCTCGTAGGGACCGCGGCTGCGTTGACTGCGGGCAGCGCGTCGGCGGCGACGCTGGCGGAAGATGCAGATGCCGTCTGCAAGGCGCTCGTCGGCGGCACGGACGCCGTGAAGATTGATTCCGCGACCCTGCAGGCGCCGTCGCAGCTTGCTGTCGCCGAGCGTGGGCCGACGCCGTCGGGACGCATCACGCCGGCCAATCCGCGCTTCTGCAAGGTGCTCGGACACATCGATCCCACCGATCCCAAGGCGCCGCCGATCAAATTCCAGGTCAACCTTCCCGGCGAATGGAACGGGCGCTCGCTGCAATATGGCGGCGGCGGTTTTAATGGCGTGCTGATCACGGGACTTGCGCTGCCGCCGGCCTATCCGTTCGACAAGCCGTCACCGCTGGCGCGCGGCTTCGTCACCTATGGCACCGATTCCGGCCACGAGACCAAGCAGGGCGAGCCACCGCAGCTGTTCGCGCTCAACGATGAGGCGTTCGAGAATTTCGCCCATCGCGCCTACAAGAAGGTGCGCGATGCCGCCGTCGCGCTGATGCAGCGCGCCTACGGCAGGAAGCCGGACAAGATCTATTTCATGGGCTCGTCCGAGGGTGGCCGCGAAGGCCTCACCATGGCCCAGCGCTACCCCGACGATTTCGACGGCATCTTCGCCCGTGTGCCCGTGATCAACTGGGTCGGCTTGCAGCATGCCGGCACCCGCTCGGGTCTCGCGACCATGGGCGAGGGCTGGATCAATCCGGCGCAGGTCAAGCTCGTCGGCGATGCCGTGCGCGTGGCCTGCGACAAGGCCGATGGCTCCGACGATGCGCTGGTGCAGGATCCTGTCGCCTGCAAGGCGGCGTTCAAGGTCGAGATGCTGCGCTGCGCGGCGGGCCAGAGCGGCCATCAGTGCCTCACCGAGGCGCAGATCAAGGCCGTGAACACGCTGCATGGCACCTACAAATTCCCGTTCGCGCTCGCCAATGGTCTCGACGATTATCCGGGTTGGGGCATCTCCGGCGAGGACACGCCGGCAATCGGCCCGACCGGCGGCTGGGTGGCCTGGTGGCTCGGCACCGCGCCACCCGCGCAGCCGCCTGCGCCCAACAACGGCATCGCCTGGATTTACGGTGCCGGCGGCATTCAATATGTGTTCGCGCGCGATCCCAAGCTCGACGTCACCACCTACAAGCTGGAGGAGCACAAGGCGCGGCTGCTCGAAGTCTCCAAGCTGATGGATTCGACCGATCCCGATCTCAGCCGCTTCCGGATGCGCGGCGGCCGGCTGATCATGCTCGAGCACATGGCCGACTACGCACAGAGCCCCTATGCCGGCATCCGCTATTTCGAGAGCGTCGAGCGCAAGCTCGGCAAGGCCGAGACGGCCGAGTTTGCGCGGCTCTACACCGCCCCCGGTGTCGACCATGTCGGCTCCGGGGCGCCGGCCAATGTCGACATGCTGAGCGCGCTGGTCGACTGGGTCGAGAACGGCAAGGCGCCCGGCGATCTCGAAGTCACCGAGCAGAAGGTCGAGGCGCCGTCGTTTGCGGTGACCCGCGCGCTGCCGCTGTGCCGCTGGCCGGCCTGGCCGCACTACAAGAGCGGCCCGGTGACGGAGGCCTCGAGCTTTACCTGTGCGCCGTAGCGAAACGGCTCGTTTGACAGCCGCCTTGCGCTCAGCTAGATATTTCGCATGCGAAATAATGTCGGTGCACCCACGCACCATCGGCTGATCTACCTGCTGAGCGTCGCGCAACGCCGGTTGCAGCGCTGGATGGCGGCTCGGCCCGAGAGCGAGGTGACGCCGGCGCAGGCCGGGCTGCTCTTCATCCTCGGCCGACAGGACGGCGTCCTGATGGGCGAGGCCGGCGCGGCGCTCGATCTTGGCCCGGCCGGCATTTCCGGCCTCGTCGACCGCACGGCGGCCGCCAAACTGATCGAACGGCGAGCCGACCGCGAGGACGGGCGCGCCTGGCGGATCTGGCTGACGCCGAAGGGGCGCACCGCGCTGGCGCAGGCGAAAGCAGGCGCCGCGGAAGTCAACGCGGCGCTGACGGAAGGATTCACCAGTGCGGAGATCGACATCGTCGCGCGCTGGCTGACGAGCATTCAGGACAAGTTTCCAAGAGGGGTAGAGGAATGACCGAGCACGTCCGGATCGAGAGCAATGGTGGAATTCTCATCCTCACACTGGCGCGCCCCGACAAGAAGAACGCGCTCACGGATGCGATGTACGGCAAGCTCGCCGACAGCATCGAATCCGCCGAGTTCGATCCGTCGGCCCGCGTGATCCTGATCCGCGGCGAGGGCGACATGTTCACTGCCGGCAACGACGTCGGCGAATTCGCAGCGGTCGCTGCGGGCAAGTCGGAAGGCAGCCGCAACGTCGTGCGCTTCATCCAGTCGCTGGCGCGATGCACCCGGCCGCTGGTTGCGGCCGTGCAGGGCCGCGCCGTCGGTGTCGGCACCACGATGCTGTTGCATTGCGATCTCGTCGTGCTCGCCGACAATGCGCAATTGTCGACGCCGTTCGTCAGCCTGGCGCTGGTGCCGGAGGCGGCGTCCAGCCTGCTGATGCCGGCGCGCATCGGCTACGCCCGAGCCTACGAGATGTTCGCGCTCGGCGAGACGGTCCCGGCGCAGGCCGCGCTGGAATGGGGCCTCGCCAACCGCGTGGTGCCGCTCGACCAGCTCGATGCCGAGGCCCTCGCACTCGCCCAGCGTCTGGTCCGCCAGCCGGCCGGCGCGCTCATCGCCACCAAGAAGCTGATGCGCAATGGCGAGGCGCTGGTCGCGCAGATGAACGCGGAGGGCGAGCAGTTCGCGCAGCGCCTGCGCACCGCCGAAGCGCGCGAGGCATTCACCGCCTTTGCCGAGCGCCGTCCGCCTGATTTCACCAAGGTTGGGTGAAGGAACGCGGCCTACCGGCAGGCACAACCGCGGTATTTGATTAAAGCCTTAACCAAACCTTGGCATGTCGCGATGCAAGGTGGCCTATTCGTGACGAGTAGGCCCCGACCCATGGCAATGTTTAAGAAATCGGTAAGCACGCTTCTCCTGGTGTTGATGGCGCTGCTGGCGGTCGGTGCGCTGACCAGCACGGCGATCCAGATGCTCGGGGCCTTCGGCCGCTATAGCGACAGTCTGGAGACTGAGCGGCTCGCGAACGCCGACAAGGCGATCTTCCATGGCGTGCTGTCCTTGCGCAACAATCGCGGCGATGCTCAGAGCGCGCTGCTCGGCGAGGACGATCCGCGCGCCAAGCTGGGCGCCGCCGAGAAGGCAGAGCAGGCCGGCTTTGACGCCATCATGGCCGCGCTCTCCACCGTCGAATTCGCCCGCCGGGACGAGCTTGCGAGCACGCTGAAACAGCGTTGGAGCGAGGCCGCGCCGAAATTCCAGCTGTTCTACGACGAGGCCAAGCTGCCGCGCGGCGAGCGCAAGGTGGAGCGCACCGCCGCCTGGTACGATGCCGTCACCAAGGTGATCGAGACCGCCAATCTCGCGTCCACCGCGGTGTCGAACCGCGCCTGGATGAACGATCCTTTCATCGCCCGCATGATCCAGGCCCGCCGCCTCGCCTGGCAGGTGCGCGACCGCTACGGCATCCAGTGCTCGACCCTGCGCCCGAACGTCAACAGCTCCAAGCCGCTGGACGAGACCCAGAGGCAGACCGTGGCCGGCTGGAACGGCATCGTCACCGCCGGCTGGACCGGCATGGACGAGTTGCTGGCTGCGCCCGACGTGACTGCGGACCTCGTCAACGCGGCCAAGGAGGCGCGCGCCAAGACCAACGGTGTCCTCAAGCAGATCGGCGAGCTGACCAAAAGCTTCGACGGCAGCGGCCGTCCTGCGATGCCCGCCGCGGAATGGAACACGCTGTGCCAGTCGCCGTTCGCGTCCATCGTCGCCATCGCGAACAAGGCCCTCGACCAGTCGATCGCACGCGCGGAGACGGTTCAGCAGAAAGCCCTCACCAAGCTGATCGTGCAGTCGCTCGCGTTCCTACTGGCGTTGGCCGTGACCCTGGCCGGCGTGTTCGTGGTGCGCAATCGCCTCATGCGCCCGGTGCGCGCCATTCTCGATGCCATCGCCCGCATCAGCGCGCGCGACTATGCGACTGCGGTGCCGCAATCCCGGCATCCCGACGAGTTCGGCACCATGGCCGCCGCGCTCGAAAGTCTGCGCGAAAGCGCGGCGACCGCCGAACGCCTGGGCCAGGAGCGCGAATCGCAGCAGGCGCTCCAGCTCGCCCGCTCCGGCACCGTCGATGCGGCCTGCCGCAGCTTCGACGATACGGTGCAGGCGGTCATCCAGAGCGTCGTAGCGTCGACGAAGGAGCTCGATGCCACTGCGACTGACGTGCGCTCGCTGGTTTCGGAATCGGGCAGCCAGACCGCGGCGGTCTCCTCTGCGGCCGAGCAGGCCACCAACAATCTCGAGACCATCGCGGCCGCGACCGAGGAACTCTCCGCATCCGTCGGCGAGATCTCCGCGCAGGTGCAGTCCAGCGCCCGCGAGGCCCGCGAGGCCGTTGCGCAGGCCGAGCAGACCAATGCGACGGTGGAGATCCTCGACCAGACCGCGAGCCGGATCGGCGAGGTCGTGAAGATGATCAACGCCATTGCCGGCCAGACCAACCTCTTGGCCTTGAACGCCACCATCGAAGCCGCGCGTGCCGGCGAGGCCGGCCGCGGCTTTGCCGTGGTCGCCGGCGAGGTCAAGAGCCTTGCGGCGCAGACTGCAACCGCGACCGAAGAGATCTCGCGCCAGGTCGAGGAAATCCAGGGCGCCACCGGGCAGGCCGTGGCCGCCATCCGTTCGATCGGCGGCGCCATCAGCGGCATCGACGAGAAGATGACGGCAATTGCCGCCGCCGTCGAGCAGCAGCGCGCGGCGACCACCGAGATCTCGCGCAACTTCCAGCAGGCCGCACAAGGCACCCGCGAGGTCACCGACACCATCGGCAGCGTCGCCAGGCTGAACCAGGAGACCGGCAACGCCGGCACGGTGTTGTCGGATTCCGTCAAGAAGATGTCGGCCGACGCCGATCGTCTCCGCGTCGCGGTCGAGGGCTTCTTGGGCGCCGTGAAGACCGCGTAGTCGCCTCGTAGTCCCTCTCAGTTCTTCCATCCAACGTCGCGCGGGCATTGCCGCCGGTCCGCGCGGCGGGTACATCTGTGTGCCGGCTCGCTTCGCGAGCGCTGAGACAGACGTAAGAGACATCAGGGATGGAGAGTTCGATGCCGGTCACGCCACAACACAAGGTCCAGCGCCCCTATCGCGGCGTGTTCCCGGTCGCGCCCACCATCTTCGACGAGCGCGGCGAGCTCGACCTCGAGGGCCAGCGTCGCTGCATCGATTTCATGATCGATGCCGGCTCGAACGGCCTCTGCATCCTCGCCAATTTCTCCGAGCAGTTCGTGCTCACCGATGCCGAGCGCGAAACGGTGATGCATACGGTGCTGGAGCATGTGGCGGGCCGGGTTCCCGTGATCGTCACCACCACGCATTTCAGCTCGGCCGTCTGCGCCGCGCGCAGCCGGCAGGCCGAGGCGGCCGGCGCAGCCATGGTGATGGTGATGCCGCCCTATCACGGCGCGACCTTCCGCGTGCCCGAGAAAGGCATCGTCGAATTCTTCAAGGTGCTCTCGGACGCGATCAACATTCCCATCATGATCCAGGATGCGCCGGTGGCCGGCACGCCGCTCTCCGTCGAGCTGCTCGCGCGGCTGGCACGGGAGCTCGCCAACATCCGCTATTTCAAGATCGAGGTGCCCTTCGCCGCTGCCAAGCTGCGCAGCCTGATCGAGGCGGGCGGTAAGGACATCGAGGGTCCCTGGGACGGCGAGGAGGCGATCACGCTGCTGGCCGATCTCGACGCTGGCGCCACTGGTGCGATGACCGGCGGCGGCTATCCCGACGGCATCCGCCAGATCATCGATCCCTATTTCGCCGGCAAGCGCGAGGAAGCGAAAGCCGCCTATGAGCGCTGGCTGCCGCTGATCAATTACGAGAACCGCCAATGCGGCCTGATCGCCTGCAAGGTGATGATGCAGGCCGGCGGCGTGATCAAGTCGGACACGGTGCGCCATCCGCTCCAGCCGCTGCATCCGGCGACGCGCGCGGGGCTACTGGAGCTGGCCAAGGAGCGCGATGCGCTGGCGCTGCGGTGGGGGAAGTAGGGCGCAAATATACTCCGCTGTCGTCCCGGCTTTAGCCGGGACGACAGCGAGGGGGAGGTGCACACTCGAGCACCATCCCTCATCTCATCAGCCCATCTCGCCCGACGGCGTCGAATTAACGCGATTCCGCCCGTTTCCCGCAGCCCGGCGATGACATATTATACGCTCGCCAACCAGGGCCCGCGGAGCAATCCCGAGACATCGCGTAACACCTCTTCATTATGCCGTTATCCCGAGCCAGGTTGGAGCGAACCGACAGAACAGGGAGGCAGTGCCATGACGATGAGGCCGGATCCCACCTTTCACGCATCGCCCAAGCTTGCGATGGAAGCACCAGCGGAGAACTTTGCCTACACGCTGCTGCTCAGTCCAGATTTCTCAAAACCCGATGCTCTCGCGGTCATCGACGTCAAGCCGGGATCGCCGACCTACAGCCAGATCGTCCACACCGTGACGATGCCCAACAAGGGCGATGAGTTTCATCACTTCGGCTGGAATGCCTGCTCCTCCGCCTTGTCGCCACTCGCCGGACATGCCTTCATCGAGCGGCGCTATCTCATCATCCCCGGACTGCGCTCGTCGCGGATCTACATCATCGACACCAAGCCGGATCCGACCAAAGCCAAGATCCACAAGATCATCGAGCCCGATGAAGTCTTCAAGAAGACCGGTTACTCGCGGCCGCATACCATCCATTGCGGGCCGGACGGCATCTATGTGAGCACGCTGGGCGGTGGCGGCAAGGACGGCACCAACGGTCCTCCAGGTGTTTTCATCATGGATTGCGAGACGTTCGAGGTCCTGGGACGATGGGAGATCGACCGCGGTCCGCAGACGCTGCACTATGATTTCTGGTGGAACCTGCCGCGCGACTACATGGTGACGAGTGAATGGGCGTTGCCGCCGCAGTTCGAGAACGGGATCGTCCCGGAAGATCTGCTTGCGAATAAATATGGCCATCGTCTCCACTTCTGGGATCTTCGCGCCCGTCGCAACGTCCAGACCATCGACCTCGGCGCCAATCATCAGATGGCGCTGGAAGTACGACCGGCGCATGATCCGGTTCGCGAGTACGGCTTCGTCGGTGTCGTGGTCGACACCACCAATCTCGAAGCATCGATCTGGACCTGGTGGCGAGACGGCGGGACATTCCACGTGGAGAAGACGGCGACGATCCCGCCCGAGCCCGCGCCAAAGGAGAAGCTCCCGCCGCTGCTGCAGGGCTTTGGCGCCGTGCCGCCGCTGGTGACCGATATCGACCTGTCGATGGACGATCGCTTTCTCTATGTCTCCTGCTGGGGAACGGGTGAAATGCGCCAGTACGACGTCAGTGATCCGCGCAAGCCAAAGCATGCAGGCTCGGTCCACATCGGCGGCATCGCGCGCCGCACGCCGCATCCGAACGGCAAGGCATTCGCGGCAGGTCCGCAGATGGTCGAGATCAGCCGCGACGGCAGGCGCGTGTACTGGACCAATTCGCTCTATTCCACCTGGGATGACCAGTTCTATCCCGACGGAGTTCCGGGCGTGGAGGTCATGGCCAATGTCGGTCGCGACGGCGGCCTCGAGCTCGACAAGGATTACTTCGTGACCTTCCCTGACGGATATCGTGCGCACCAGATCAGGCTGGAGGGCGGCGATTGTTCGACGGACTCCTTTTGCTACCCGTCGGCCTAGATTGGGGACACGCGAGCCCGGCGCTTGGCTGGCTCTGGCTCGCGCTTGTTGCGAGCGGTCTCTATCACGGGATCAATCCGGGAATGGGATGGCCGCTCGCCGTTTCGGCCGGGCTCCTGGACAAGAGCCCACGCGCGCTCTTCCGTGCATTGTGGGCTCTGGCGGCCGGACATCTCCTGGCAACGCTTCTCGTTCTGCTGCCGTTCGCGCTGCTGCTCGTGCTGGCCGAGTGGCAGCGCTCGATCCAGATCGGTGCGAGCCTTCTCGTCATCGGCTTTGGCGTCTATCGGCTGATCGACCGGCGTCATCCGCGCGCGCTGGCCCGAATTCCGCAAACGCAATTGGCGCTCTGGTCATCTGCCGTTGCCATTGCTCACGGCGCCGCCTTGATGCTCGTGCCGATCTATCTCGGTCTCTGCCAGGCCTTCGAACTCGATGCCGGCCATGAGGCCGCTGGCGCGCTAATGAAGGCAAGTCTCGGGATGGCGGTGCTGGTGTCACTGGTGCACGTTGCCGCCATGATCGGCGCGGGCGGATGTCTGGCGTGGCTGGTCTACCGCTATCTCGGATTGAGGTTTGTCTCGCGAAGCTGGTTCAATCTGGATATGATCTGGGCGGCCAGCCTCGTTCTGGTAGGCGCGGTGGCGCTCGCCTTCAATCTGTCGAGCCGGCAGTGACTAAAGCCGCGGGTGGTTCACCTCTCCCGCTTGCGGGAGAGGCGTAGGCCGCCTCCGGCGGCCGTCATCTCAAGCCACGCCGAGGCAAAGCCTCGGCTACGGCGAAGCGCCGGGTGAGGGCTTTCTCCTCTTGGGGATTGTCCCATTGCGGAGACACCCTCTCCCCAACCCTCTCCCGCAAGCGAGAACTTTGCATAATCGGCGAATCTGCGATTCCCTGGACCGGTTGGAGGGGACGGGAATGGCATATCGGCAGGTGGGGCAACCGAGCTTTGCGGACGCGCTGGTGTCGCGGCAGGGGAAAGCCAATCCGGTACTAAGGCGGATTGGCGAACTGGTCGATTGGGCAGCAGTGGAGCGCGTGCTGCGCGGCCTGCCGGAACCGGAGCGCGGGGCGCCGGCTTATCCGCGGCTGCTGATGTTCAAGGCGCTGCTGCTGCAGCAATGGTATGGACTGTCCGATCCGGAGCTTGAAGAGGCGCTGGATGACCGTGCTTCGTT
>NZ_FNCU01000089.1:0-15795 GCF_900099855.1 Bradyrhizobium sp. Rc2d
CTGCACCCGGTTCAGATAGCCGTAGATGTAAAGCTTCAGGAGAACCGAGGGATGGTATGACGGCCGACCGGTCGCCGCCGGCTTCACCCCCTCGAAGCTTAGCTCGGCCAAATCGAGCGCATCGACAAACACGTCGATCACGCGAACAGGGTTGCTCTCGTCAATGAAATCATCGAGGCACTCGGGCAATAGCGTCGATTGCCCACGATCCGCCTCCGCAACGAAGCGCTTCATCCCACCCCCCGCAAATCGTGCGGGAATCATATCGCGCGAATCACATCAAGCGCAGCGTTTTCACACAGCCAGGGTCACAAGGCGAAATTCTCACAAGCGGTACAAAGCGTCTGCTTCAACGCTGAAACCGGACATCGGACTTTGGGAGTACACGTCCTCAGGCGCGATTTAGAGGAAGGACAGTTCGCAAACCAATCCTTCCGGTCTCCAATTAGGCGCTTCTGGCACCGGGCCAGGCCACCACCTGTCCGGACTCGACGAGCCGGTCGCGCCCGCTGTCCTTGTCGGCATAGAGCGCGCGATCGGCGGCCGTCACCAAAGAGCCGGCGTCCAGCGCCACCTGCGAAGGCATGTTGGTGGGTCTTAGCTTCTCGCGAGAGGTTTCTGGGCCAAGACTTCGATGTGCCTGATCGGCGCGGCGCGTCGAACACGGGACCGCCTCCGCGAGCGGCTTGATCATCCTTCTTTTGATTGCCCCCAAGGTCCGGCGCCGCCGGTTGGTTGATCTTGTGTCTGATTTGCTGGATAGTCGTCCAGACCACGGAGCAGCGGGGCTGGCCATGGCTGAATTTTCATTACCCGAGACGCAATATACCCAGACTGGTGATTTCAGTATCGCTTACCAAGTGATGGGCAGCGGCCCTATCGACGTAATACTGGTCCCCGGCATCATCTCGCACATCGATCACATGCATGAGCTACCGGGCTACACCCAATTCCTTCGCCGGATGTCGAAGTTCTCGAGGGTAGTCACCTTCGACAAGAGAGGACAAGGGCTGTCGGACAGGCTTGCGGATGTCCCCTCGTTGGAGGAGCGCATCGACGACGTCCGCGCGGTAATGGACGCGATCGACTCGAAACGCGCCGCGCTGGTCGGCTTCTCCGAAGGCGCGGCCATGAGCATTCTTTTCGCAACCACGTATCCCGACCGCGTGTCCCACCTCGTTCTCTTCGGCGGTCTCGCGCGCGTGGCCGACCTGCTCCCGCCAAATCTGTCGCCGTCAGCCATCGAAGAAAGGCTAACGAATCTTGTGAAGCGTTGGGGTAACGGAGCTTTTCTTGGGAACGTCTTCGCGAGTGACGTCTCCAATCCGGAGGCAGTAGCGCGCATTGCGAAGTTCGAAAAGCTGGCGAGCAGTCCTGGCGCCATCAAGGCCTATATCCTCGCGAACCGCAGGATCGACGTGAATGCCATTCTTCCGTGCGTCCGCACTCCGACATTGGCGTTGCACCGGGCGACCGATCTGCAAGTGCCCGTCGCACTGGGTCGCAGTCTTGCGGCGGGGATCCCGGGAGCGAAATACACCGAATATCCGACCGGCGATCACGCGTTCTGGACGGGCGACATCGAGACGCTGGTCGGCGACATCGAGGAATTCGTGACCGGCCATCGGGATGCGGGAGACGCGGACCTGGAGCGGATTCTCGCGACGGTCATGTTCACGGATATCGTCGACTCGACGCGGCAAGCTGCTGAGATCGGCGATCAGCGCTGAGATCGAGATGCGGGGGAACGACATCGGCGGTATTGCGGTCCATGCCGCGGCCCGCGTCATGTCGCAATCCGAGCCCGACGAGGTTCTCGTTTCGCGCGTCGTGACGGATCTTGTCGCGGGTGCCGGCCTGCGCTTCACCGAACGCGGTTCGTATGAGCTCAAGGGGTTGCCGGGCAAGTGGGACTTGTTCGCGGCCGCCGGCTAAGTCCTGGCCGGTATCGAAGGATCAACCATCCTGATTTCGGCGGCAAAGAATTCGCGCCGGGATCTAGTGGAGGCAGACATGCGGCCGTCGATCCGTTAACTTCGTTTCCGGTCCGCGATTGATCGGTCGGCACCGAAGACGCAAGCCTTTCCGGACGAATCGTCCGTCCAAACCCTACATCGTTCCCGGATACCCGTGATGAAAAAGCTTCGCTTGGCCGCCGCGGCCCTGTTCGCGTTTCCCGCCATCTCGCACGCTTCCTACACCGAGTGCAGCGTGCCGAAAGAGACAGAACTGGCGAACCGGCCAGGCGGACAGACCGAGCCGCGCTGGTCGCCGATCGAAAAGGGCCAGAAGGTCGCGATCCGCGACACGTACCGCGACTGGGTCTTCGTCGTGCATTACGACAAGGATTCCGGCGAGTCGCTGTACGGCTGGGTCCAGCGCGACGGCCTGGCGAACTGCCGGGCGAAGGACGGCACGCCCTAGCGCCAGCGGCGTCGACGTCGCTATCCCTCTTCCGTCGCTGGCAACTATCACGTTGAACGAGATCTACGACACGATCGCCGGGTGAGAGCTGTCGATCGCCGGCGGGCACTCCGGGCAGGTGTCGCCGATCGAATCCAGGACATCGCGAACCTCGGCGACGGCTTCCTCTGGAGGCGCGCCGGGCGGCGGATGCTGACGAGCGATGTCGAGCGCCCGCTCGCGGGCGTGCGGGTCGGCACGGTCCTGCATCCAGCCGTGCTCCTCGCATTCGCGGATGGCGCCGGCCTCCTGCAGAATGGAGATCGCCCAGCCGCGCAGCGTCCGGATCGCCGGCCGTCTCTCCTTCGTCATCAGCATCGAGATCGCTCCTGCCGAGGCGAATCCTGGCCCCGTCGTTCGTTTCGGCTGCTAACACAAGGCAGGGGTTCGCGATCGCAGCGGCCGCGGCTTTTCCACCTGTTCCGTCGCCCTGTGCAGAACCGGCTACGCCGCGAGCACGTCTTCCTTGTCCGCGCCGCGCATGACGATTCTGAGCATCTCGTCCGGTAGGGGGCGCTGCAGCGCCTTGGCCTCGTCCCACGGCGCGCGCAGCCAGACGTCGCGCTCTTCCTCGGTGGTCAGGATCACCGGCATGGCCTTTGGATCGGCTCGACAACTGCGTTGGCCGACGTCGTGAGAAAACCGTAGACCAGATGAGGGCCCGGGATCGGTTTCGACTTGGTGCCGCGGTCGCCCCTGAACTCCGTCCAGATGCCGGCGAAGCAGAACAGCGGGCGGCTGTCGTCGAGAGCGAACCAGACGACGTCCTTCTTTCCGGTCTCCGGATTCGGCTCGGGCGCGTATTCGGCGAAGCTGTTCGCCGGCACCAGGCAGCGGTGCTCCGGCTTGAGCCAGCCGCGCCAGTGCGGCGAGGACGTGTTGCGGATGTTCGTCACCGGCGGGCCGCCGGTCCTGGGCGGAGGCGGCATGCCCCAACGCATCAGCACCATCTCTTCGGCATCGTCGGCATTGCGCACGACGGGTGCCGGATAGTCCGGAAACACGCCCGGCATCGGCGCCAGATTGCCGACGTAGCGATTCATGCGCCGGAAAAGCCCGGCGATGGCCGCCTGGTTGGTGGTGATCGAATAGAGATTGCACACGATCAGGACTCCGGAGCGGCCTGGCGGGACCGCGATGCTAGTTGCAGAAAGGTAGCTGAGGGCCGACGACCCGCCTTGCTACATTTGCTGCAGCGGAGGCGGCTCGCCAAGTCATGGACGAATGTTGTCGGCGGATGGCGCAGCGCCGCCAAGTCGACGTCTCGTCGGGTCTTGCATCGCGAGCATTCGATCTCGAGCCAGGCGTAACCGCCATTGGCAGCCTGATCAACGGTCGGCGACGGGTCGATTGGTCCTTCATTTGCCCACATCCGCTCGTTCCACGCTTCGCAGAGCAGCTTGTCGGCCTGTCGGATGAGGGCCTCGCCCTTCGCTCGGGTTTCGGCGGCCTGCCCCGCGAGGATCGTCGTCATGGCGCGTGCGCGGCCGAGCTCTTTGGCGAGCGCCTTGCGGTCCCCGCCAGACAAGGGCGTCGGGTGATGCTTCGGTGCCATGGCAGCATCCAGTTCCGGCCGCGCCGGCGACTATTCGAACGCAGGCCAGCAGCCGTCTTCCTCATGGCGCCCAGTCCGCTGGGTGCAGGTATTGTCCAACAGCCGCCGGCCGACATCCTTCCAGAGCGCGTCCCGACCATAGAGACGGATGGCGTCGACCTTCTGGATTTCGACGATCCTGGCGCAGCGGCGGCACCCGACCCTCAGAATATGTTTAGGAATTTGGCTCAGCCGCAGCGCGCCTCCGGAGGGGGCCGACCGGGCCTCGGCGCGAGGGTCGTTCAGAAGCGCTTGCCAGTATTCAGCGGGCAAATCAGCGTCGGGAGCCAATCCGGGCTTCTGAGGCGCGTTTCCGGCGACGACAGCGGCCATCGTTTCCATCTGCTTCGGGGTCGGCATGCGCCAGCTCGCGGGTCGGTCCGTCATGCCTCAATAGAACATAACAAGAACAAAAGAGTCGATAGCCCGCGTGAAAAATATCCTCTTATGGGCCCGTCCATGCTGTCGGAACCATGACCTGCCGTTCGTCTTGAATCCGAGCCGTCCCGAACTGGAGTTCTGCGTACCATGGCCCCGAGAGCCAACTGGAAAGGCTTCTTGCGTCTGTCGCTCGTCACCTGTCCGGTGGCTCTCTACCCGGCGACATCAGAATCCGAAAAGATCTCGTTCAATCAGCTAAATCGAGCGACCGGTCACCGGATCAAGTACGTGAAGGTCGACGCCGATACCGGTGACGAGGTCGCGAACGAGGACATCGTCAAGGGATACGAACTCGATAAAGGGCAGTTCATCGAGGTCACCAAGGAGGAGCTCGAGGAGATCGCGTTGGAATCAACGCGCACCATCGAGATCGACGAATTCGTCGACAAGTCCGACATCGACCCTCGTTATCTGATCCGGCCCTACTACCTGCGCCCTGATGGCAAGGTCGGCCACGACGCCTTCGCCGTAATCCGCGAGACCATCCGCGAAATGGACAAGGTCGCGATCGGCCGGGTGGTGCTGACCAACCGCGAGCACATCATTGCGCTCGAGCCGATGGACAAAGGCCTGGTCGGCACGCTGCTGCGCTATCCGTATGAAGTTCGCAGCGAGCAGGAGTATTTCGATGAGATCCAGGACGTGAAGGTCACCAAGGACATGCTCGATCTCGCCAAGCACATCGTGAACCAGAAGGCGGGCACGTTCGATCCCGAGAAATTCGAGGACCACTATGAGACCGCGCTGATCGACCTGATCAATCAGAAACGGGCCGGCAAGACCATCCGGCCGAAGGAGCGGCCGAAGGGCGAGAACGTGGTCGATCTGATGGAGGCGCTGCGGCAGAGCGTCGGTCGGGAGGCTGCGCCGGCGAAGGCAGCAAAGCCTGCCAAGAAGCCGCACAAGGCGTCGGCGGGCCAGAAAGAGATGTTGATGCCGATCCAAGGCAAGAAGCCGGCGAAGGAAGCGGCGGCGAAGAAACCCGCGACGGGCCAGCGGCGGAAGTCGGCTTAGGCGGTTGATGTCCGGGGCACCGGCGGTGCATCAGGCAGCCGCGGCCCAACGCGCGATAAAGTGCTTCAACCGGATGCTTCGATGACCTTCACCATCGGCATCATCTCGGATACGCACGGTCTGCTTCGGCCGGAGGCTCTTCGCGTGCTGGCCCAGGTCGACCACATCATTCACGGCGGCGACATCGGTGATCCCGAGATCATCACCGCGCTGCGGAGAATTGCTCCCGTCACGGCGATCAGAGGGAACGTGGACACGGGCGAGTGGGCCACCGAATTTGCCGAAACCGAGTTCGTGCGGCTCGCGGGACGGCTGTTCTACGTTCTGCACGATCTCAACAGTCTGCAAATCGATCCCGTAACTCAAGGCATTGATGTCATTGTTTCCGGCCACACCCATATGCCGAAGATCGCTACCGTAGACGGCTTACTCTACGTGAATCCCGGCAGTGCCGGGCGCCGACGCTTCAAGCTACCGATCACGCTTGCGAGCCTCGAAGTCACGCCCGAGGGACTGAAACCGATCATCCACGATCTTGAAGTCGGATAAGGCCCAGCTGCGGCACGTCCAGGCAGGCGAAGCTCTCGGCGCCATCTCGGCCGCCAGGATGTAAGTCGCACCGATGGGCAGCGTCAGATGGGCAGATCGAGCTGAGGCTCGGCATCGTCGTTCCCCTGCGTTTGCAGCGAGGACAGCGACACGCCTAGCAGGCGAACCGACTTCGGGAAAGGTATCTCGGCCTGCAGCAGGGATATCGCCAAACTCTCCAAGTCGTCCCGGCTCGACACGACCGTCGGGACCGATCGGCTCCGCGTGATGATCTCGAAATCGAAGAACTTGACCTTGAGCGTCACGGTCCGTCCCCGGTTGCCGGTGCTCTCACAGTGACGCCAGACCTTGTCGATCAGTGGCCGGAGCTCGGCGGCCATCACGTCGAATGTCGTGAGGTCCGCAAAGAACGTGTTCTCGGCGCCGATGGACTTGCGGATGCGGTTGGCGCGGACGGGGCGATCGTCGATGCCGCGCGAGATCCAGTAGTAATAGGCGCCGGACTTGCCGAAGTTGGCATTCATGAACTCGAGCGTCTGGTTGCGGATGTCCATTCCGGTGAAGATGCCGAGGCCATTCATCTTCGCGCTCGTCGCCGGACCGATGCCGTGGAATTTGCCGACTGGCAGCGACTCCACGAACGCGGCGCCCATGTCCGGAGAGATGACGTACTGGCCGTTCGGCTTCCTGTGATCCGAAGCGAGCTTCGCCAGAAATTTGTTGTAGCTGATGCCGGCCGAAGCGTTGAGGCCCGTCTCGGCCTTGATCTTCTCGCGGATCCGCAGCGCGACGTCGCGGGCGAGGGGAATGCCCTGAAGATTTTCGGTGACGTCTAGATAGGCTTCGTCGAGAGAAAGCGGTTCGATAACCGGCGTGTGCTCCGCGAAGATGTCGCGGATTTGCCGGCTTATCGCTTTGTAGACCTCGAAACGCGGCTTTACGAAAATCAGGTCTGGACACTGCCTCTTGGCGGTGACGGACGCCATCGCGGAGCGAACTCCGAACTTGCGGGCCTCATAGCTCGCCGCCGCTACCACGCCGCGTTCCGCCGAGCCGCCGACCGCGACTGGCTTGCCTCGCAGATCCGGATTGTCCCGCTGCTCGACCGACGCGTAGAAGGCGTCCATGTCGATGTGGATGATCTTGCGGTGGGAATGGCCGGCGTCGGGTCGGCTTTCGGCCGGTGCATCCATCTCTACGGGTCCGTCCTTCGCTCCGCCTTGACAAATAGCGCGGTCAGAACAAAAAAGGAACGATAAAACCGTACTTGGCTGGTCGTTGAGAACAGCTTCGTCGACCAGAATCGATGGGAAACGGCGCGCGTCAAATGAAGCCTACTACGTTGCCGGTCTACTACTATCTCGACCACTTCGTCGAAATGCTCCATTTCGTGGAGAAGACGTATGGCGAGATCCTCACCGACGAGCACCGTTCGTTTACCGCCCGCTTTCGCGGCCTTACGAAGGACGCGCAGTGTCTGCTCATCCGGATGGTCAACCGGCGAGGGGCGATCTTCAATCGCGCGCTGTTCAAGTATCCCGAGATCACCGACCTCGAAGCCGCGGCGTGTGACTTGATCGCGTGTGGCCAGGCGCGCGGGCTGCGCGCCGAGGACTATACCGCTTTCGTCCTTTGCTTGCCGAAGACCGCACTTGTCGACGGCGCGCGTGCCGCGGGGTTTGGCCGCGACGTCCGCACCTCATGGTCGAAACCGGCGCTGGCCGACTTCTTCGTCGCCGCGATTCCGTTCGATCTTGCCGCAAGGCATTGCGGCGCCGGAGGCTTCATAGCGCTCGACAACACGCGACCGATCGAATTCCTGCTGTACCTCTATTTCGGCAAGACGGCGGATGACCTCAAGAACTTCGCTCTGCGCGATCTCGGTGTTCTGCGCACGAACAGAGAGACGTCGTTCAGCGCTCGCTTCGCCGACGCCGACGAAGCGCATGCGTGTTTTCACTACAGCCAGGTGCTGGATCGCATCGAAGTCCGTTCCGCCGAAATATTCGAGAGGGCTGCCGCGGCGATTCTGGACGGACCCCCGCGGACGACCGAATACGCCGCCGACCTTGCGGCCCGCGCCGCGTGCCAGGTCGGGCAGTTCTTCGAGAAGCAAGGCGACAAGGATCTGGCCGAACGGCTCTATCGTTTCGGCGGCTCCGCGGATTGCCGCGAGCGCCTCGTCCGGTTGCTGTACGCGAAGGGCGACAAGGCGGCCGAGAATCTGCTGCGGGACATGATCGACGATGCCGAAAGCGACGACGAGCATCTCTTCGCGACGGATTTCTACGCGCGCAAGTTCGGCGGACGGCGGACCGGTCTGTGCACAGAGCTGCTGCGGTCGGGGCGGACAATCGTCGTCGACGACACGCATCGCGGCAATCCCGAGGCAGGGGTCGCCGGCGTGCTGCGGCGCCAGGGCGGGCAGGTCTACTTCGCGGAGAACACGCTTTGGCACACGCTGTTCGGGCTGTTGTTCTGGGATGAGCTTTTCGAGTCAGGCCAGCTTCACAGCGGGTTCGACTGGGTCCCGCATTGCCTTCGCGACCGGACCTTCCATCGGAGGTTCGCCTCGCAGATCGACGGCAAGCTCGCGGAGGTCAGATCCGGCAATGCGCTTCCGATCGTCTTGCGCACCGTCGGAGCCAGATGGGGCCGGCCCAACGGAATCTTCGCTTGGGACCACGTGCAGATGGGCGCACTGCGTGCCTTGCTCGAAGGCGCCGGCGCGGACGGCTTGGCCGAGATTCTTCAGGCGATGTGCGACGACTTCCGCGGCATGCGGGACGGCTTCCCCGACCTGATGCACGTGCGCGACGGCAAGGTGTCCTTCGTCGAGGTCAAGGCGGAAGGCGACGCCATACGCCGCAACCAACTGACCCGCCTGCGCCAACTGGAGAACGCCGGCATCCCGGCCGAGATCGGCCGCGTGGACTACCGGTTCGACCCGGAACAGGACTACGTGGTCGTCGACATCGAGACCACGGGAGCCTGGTCGACCGGTGATCGCATCACCGAAATCGGAGCGGTCAAGGTCCGTAACCATCAGGTGGTCGACGAGTGGCACTCGCTGGTCAATCCGCAGCGGCCGATCCCTGCGAAGATCGTCGTACTGACCGGCATCACCAACCAGATGGTTCGGGACGCGCCGGCGTTCCACGAAGTCGCCGACAGTTTCATGGCCTTCATGGCCGACGGCATCTTCGTCGCCCACAACGTGAACTTCGACTACGGCTTTCTGTCGTACGAATACGAACGGCTCGAACGGCGCTTCCACTTTCCGAAGCTGTGCACTTGCGTGGGAATGCGGCGTCGATATCCCGGGCACAAATCGTACGGACTCGGAAAGCTGTGCGCGATCTACGACATCGAGCTCGAAGACCACCATCGCGCGCTGTGCGACGCTCGGGCGGCGGCCAGGCTGTTGAATCTCATTAACAAGAAGCGCGACGACGGCATTTCGGCAGAAGCGGTGCAGGCCGCTTAGTCGCAATCCGGACAGGTATCGCCCATTCCGTCGAGGGCTTCTACAACGGCGATGACGGCCGCCTGCGGCGAGATGTCGGGCGGCGGATCGCACATGGCGACATCGAAGGCGCGTTCACGTGCATGGGGATCGGCGCGGTCCTGAATCCGTGCGTGCTCATCGCATTCGCGGATTGCGCCGGCTTCATGCAGCACCGAGATGGCCCATCCCCGCAGCGTCCGGATGGCCGGTCGTGATTCCGTCGTCGTCAACATCGAGATCACTCCTGCCAAACGAATCCGTACACTCTTCGGTTCGTTCCACAGTCCCGACAGGCAGATGCCTTTCAGCAGTTCGCGCTCGCCGGGGCTGCAGACACCGCCTTACCTTCTTGCCTGCTTAATGAAGCAGCCACGATCTTGGTTGTCATTGAGGTCGACAATCAATCTTCCCCAAGAAGCTGCTTGGGGTCATCTGCGTCGTCTTGGCGAAGTCCGCGCTATGTCCGGTTTTCCCAGCTATCGGCAGAAAAAGCGGACATTCCGACTCGGTTGCGGCACATCATCAACTGCATACTAACAGAACTAGCGGTCATTCAGCCTGGTGTTCGCCCGGAGCGGCAGCGTACCAAAGGCCATTGAGTTCTTCCTCGACCCCCCAGCCGACGTTCCTCGCGCGCGATCTAAGCTTGTCGAGACGCTCAAGGTATTTGGCGCGCTCAGCAGGAGGTAGGCTCGATATGAGTTCGAGGGATCGTCCATACATGCGGATCAAAGCAGCAAAGTAGCTTTCATCTTCCATATTGCAGGATTCTAGAAAGCCAAGCGCCTCCTCGCAATAAAATATCGACAGTTCCACCATCCCTTCCGGGCGACCAATTGCTTTCTTGTAGTCCGAAATCGCCTTCTTGGCTATTGAAACCGATACGGGTTGGCCTTTCATTACATCTGGGCATATCCAATTAGAAATAATCGCCTTGAAGGGCTGGAGCTGATCATGACCCAAGCCCAAGCGGGCGTGCAAGAATGCTTGGTTGTCCTTGCTTGCAGTGTAGAGGTCTTGCACTAGCCCCAGAAGGCCCGCGCGATCGAAGTGTAAGAGCGTAGTCCTAACGTCGCTCCAAGTTGGCGAGGCTTTTTTGCTGACCACGACCACGAACCTTTCGATGACCGAGCTTCTTGCTCGCCACGACTTTCGCAAAGGAGCAGACTGGCCGGGCGGCAAGCCCCTTTTAAATTGGTCCAGCGCCGGCTTGGTTGCTTCGGCGTCAGGGCAAATCCTCGCGCACCAAGCCGGACGACAACCGGCACCTGACGTCAACCGAGCTACATTAGCGAACTGTCCAACGATCGCCATGAACGCCGGCGAGTTTGGGGGCGAACCAATCGGACCACCATGTCCTCTAGCTCCAACGCCAGTATCGCCAAGAAAGCTCGCACGAAGGCCGAGGCGGATTTTACCACTTGGCTCATGATGGCCAAGCTCGGTGGTTTCGATGACCTTCCGTCAAACGCGCAGAGCTTTCTGACTAACTATCGAGCCCGACTCGAGACGATGAGCGAGGCCGAGTCCACGGCCCTGGCAGTTCGCGAGGTTTACAGCGTCTATTACTGTGAGATGGGAGGCGTGGGCGCGGCGCCGGAACCAAAGGCTCGCACACCAACGACAGAGGGCAAAGTCGTGCGCATCCAGAGGCGGCCGAAACCTCAACCCGGCCTATCGGCTGCGCGCCATTCGACGAGGCCAATGATCCAAAAATCTCTCCCGGCCCTGCTGATTTTCGCGAGCATAGTGGCTCTGATTGTCGCATATAGATTTCTGACGCAGTAACACCGCTCGCGGATTGTGCGCGGGGACGAAGTGCGGCCCACGGGACCCGCGCCGAACCTGGAGCGGCTCGCCGGTTTCTCTGCCGTGCCCCGGCACCTCTAGCAGCGGCCCGCCTTGACGTCCGCTGTTCCCCTCATGGTCCAAATAGCGGACATCGCGCACTTCGCATTCATAAGCGGGCATTTGGGGTCAGCAATATAGTCAACGGCTAGGCATATGCTTTCACGCATTCAGCTTCAGCCCACTTCACTGCATCTTCGGCTGGCATGCCTTGCACGGCTTTCGCGAACATATCGACGATAATGTACTTGTTCAGCACCTCCGCAGCCTGACGGCTGGAGGGCCCCGCATAGCCCATTAGCCGCCCAGTCCGTGCCGCCGACCGGAACGGAAGCATGACCGGATCCTTGTCCCAGAGCGGATGCTTCTCCCAATCAGTCGTGGGGCCGACACTGAAGCCCTGTAGCGTAATGAAGTACTTTTCAAAGATCGGTTTGGAACTTATCCAGCGCATGAACTCTTTGGCCGGCTTCTGATTGTTCGAATAGCGCGGAACGATGTTAGAGGCGGGGGTATGGAAGCTGAACTGCCCAGCTGGACCTGCCGGCAGCGGTGCGTGCTGGATGTCGGCCTTGATCGGACTGCCGGCCTCGGTCTGATACGCATCCGGTTTGCGTAAAGCTTCAAGGTAAATGGAAGCGGCATTATTCGTCGCGCAGATTGTGCCAGCGAGGAAGGCGCGGTTGTTGCTCGTGTCGTCCCAGGCAAGTCCGCCCTCGTCATAGGCGTCCTTCCAGAACGTCACCATGAACTTGACAGCTTCGACCGTCTCCTTGCTATTGAGCACGACCGTCTTGCCGTCCGGCTCGACCTCCTTGCCACCCCAAGACCAGAGATATGGATAGACAAAATTCGGCGCGTCAGCGAAGGCGTGACCGAGCGTCTGACCAATGGGACGGCCCTTAGCCTTGAGCTTCTTGCCGGCTTCGCGATACTGCTCCCACGTCTCCGGGAACTTCGCATAGCCGGCCTCGGCAAACCACGATTTCCGGTAGGCTATTTGAATGCCGGTGACGTTGAAAGGAACGGCGAGCCAGCGCTTACCGTCGTATGCAGCTAAGCGAGAGGTCTCGTAAAAGCCGCCTTGAGACTTGCCAAGTTCCTCCGCCACGTCGTCGACCTCGGCCAAGCTCTCGGAATACAATTGCGCCCAATTATTAACTACGAGTACGATGTCGGGGCCCGATCCCGTCTGGATCGCGGAAGTGATGCGCGCCTGGACGTCATTCGCGTTGATCGTTTCGACCGTGAGCTTGATCCCAAGCGCCTTCTGACATTCTCTCGTGATCTCACCTTTCAAAAGAACGTCCGCCGCCGGCACGAAACTGGATGGGCGAAGCCAATGGACGGTCGTCGCCTGCGCGTAGGCGGGCGCGCCTCCCGAAGCTAGGATCGCTGCGAGGCCGCCGAACCTCGCCTCCATAAGACCAGCGCCGGAAAACTTGAATAGTTCTCGCCGACTGATGCCCGCCACGACGCCCTCCTACCTCTTTCCGATAGGCTTGAAGGAAGGACCTGGACCTTCCCGCCTCCGCAAGGTCTCGTCAACCGCCTGCAACGGGCGCTCTCCGCGTCCGGGTCTAGTCCTGGCGCCAGACGCCATTGGCCCCTTGGCTTCAGGATGTCGCCTTCGGGTCTTGGTTGTGTGCAGACGGATAGGTCGGAAGCGGCCGTGGTCGACAATCGTTGCACGCCGCCAATGTTCTCGAGCCGGCTCGTCCAATAGCCAGCCTATCGCGCTTTTGGACGGGGCCAACAGCCGACATGCGATCTGATCTGCGAACTCGCCCCTAGGGGGTATCGCCGGGCGTCGTGGATCGAGGGGGTGTCTCAAATTTTATTCCGGGTCACGGCGACTTGTTGCAAAGACTGTCATGGACTATCTTACGGTTGCAATAACGAGTCGAGGTGTCGGTTTGGAAGATATCAACCGTACTCTTGGCGCCTTGCCAACATGCGATCGTTGCCACGGCAGCAGTCGTGTCATCGTCACTGAACTCCTGAACCTCCGCATTGGCAGGTCTGTGGTGGCGTACCGATGCCGGGAGTGCGGATACGTGACTTGGGATGAGCGTCTCTCACTTGCTGTCGCCCAAGTACGTCCACCTGAAGGAAAGCAACCGCGCCTTATCGCGGCTGAGTAGACCCCAGGTCCGCCTTACTCGACAGCCGACAAGCGGAAGAACGTTGGATTTCGTCGGGCATGGCCACAAGCAGACGAGAAACTTTGATTCATTAGCAGCCGCTGAAGAGCTTTAGGAGGAAGCCCACCAGCCGTCGGGAAATGGCTCAAGCAACGTCCATTCGATTTGGTTGTCGTTCTGAGGGATCCTGAGACCTCCTGCATTTCTGCTTGCTGGCGTGTAGCGGCGAAGGCAGACAGACAGGGCGCCGAGATCGCGACCTCGGATGCGGCGCGAAGCATGGCGTCGAGGGCGCAATGCAGGCGCACCGCGAGCGTCGCGCTCTGCATCTTCGACCAGACTTCGAAGGTCTTCCAGTTCTGAGAGCTGAGAGGCGAGCTCGCCAAGTCGTTGCAGATAAAGCATTGCGCGAGAGCTTCGCATAAATGTCCTCCACAGTACAAAAAGCACTACAGGACGGCTTCAAAGCAATCGGGATAAAGTGGTAATCTAGCATCGCTAGAAATCGGCCTTCAATACGTCAGGCTCATTGCCTGATCCGAGGCTATCGCCTTCGAGCGCCTCTAGCAGCGAAAGGCAGCTTAGGATCAAAGGCTGCCCTCGTTAGGCAGCATTTCCTGGGTCGGCCCATCTTCGGAAGCGCACATGGCGGCGCTCTGGGTCTAGGTGGGCGACGGGCCACGAGCGGAATCGCCGTGGCTGCGGGTAAGATGGACGCCTCATCTTGCGATTGGAACCTATTTACTGCTTTTAATTTATTTAATTTGCGGCATTTAATTCCAGCCAGCTAAACAAATCATAGGATGGACGCCATGCCCTCGGAAGACGAAGACCGGCGTGAATTTCTGAAGACCTGCGGAAAATTCGCGGCGGTCACGCCGCCCGCCATGACCATGCTGCTGTCGACCTCCCTCACGTCAAATGCTATTGCGCACTCCGGAGGTGGAGGCGTCCGTGGTCACGAGCACCATGAGCACCATCACCATCACGACCGCGACTAGGCGAGACACAAAAGCCGCCCCTACGGGCGGCCTTAGTTCTTTGTCAGAGGCCTTGCCGGTTCTTCTGCCATTGCCTCAATATCAACGGGGGGCGACTCGCCCGTGCGATCCTTCAGGTCGGCCGCTCGCTGGATCAATCCCGACGCAACCTGCGGGTCCTTTGTTGTGCAGCAGCGTTGCTGCCGCCTCTCGGGCGAACGAGGTGTAGCGTGGCACGTCTTTTTTATCCCAATCGAATTCCCCGTGGGATGCAAGTCAGAAATCCGGGCTGCGTTCCGGTGCTTTGTACAAAAATGTACACAGGCAACAAGATGGACGTCAGCTCCGGGGCTGTCGCCAAGCTGAGGTCCCTGTGTCGGGATCAAGTTGTCGAGGCGTGATCCGAAAGGATCAACTTTAGCTCCGGCCATTTAGTTCTTAGTGCTTAGTTCCGTGCTTAGTTCCGCGCGACTTTCGCAAATCGGATCACGGCGAAGTCCAGCGTCATCCAATCTTCTCAGGATTGCAGCAGGCTAACCTCAACAGACGCTGACACGATCATCACGAGAGCCGTATCCCGTTCTCACCTGGACGGTCATTTGTCCGATGGGTTCGCGAGTTTCGCTCTTGCCTCGAATAGCTTCCGCCAAGGCTCTCAGTGCAGCTTCACGGGCGGCATCGAGATGCGCAGCGACCGCCCTCATAAGGACGGTCCCGCCGCCCAAAGGGATCGCTGATGCGAAGTCGGGACTGCCCTCAACGGAACGTTGCGTGACGTCCGTCCTTGCTCGAACGTAGCGAATCCCAACCCGGCCTTCTTTGCAAATGCTTACGCTGAGGAAGGAACTTCCCAAACCATTGGGATATCCCTGTTATGCACAGCGCTCCTCACATATACCTTGGTTTGTGTTGACAATCTCAAAAAAAGTTTGGGCGAGAGTCGCAAACCGAACCGACATTCCCGCTTCTCTTTAACAAAGTCGTATCGGGGCTAAATCACGGCTCATCCAAAATCTGATCGAACACAGAGCGTGAGACTCTCGTGACGCAAGCGAGCGTCGCGAGGAATGCTTTCGCTTGAGAAAGGGAATGTTGCGTGAGTGAAAGCGAAATGAAATTGACGCCGAACGGAACGAATGTTTTCGGGATGCCATGGTTGGATTTCTCGAAGGCCGCCTTGCCGGGCGTGGGGCGCGAGCTTGCCGAGCAAGGCCTCGCCCGCGCACGGGAAGGCTGCGAGAAGATCAAGGCCGC